>JAOACM010000233.1:4440-7098 GCA_026417845.1 Planctomycetota bacterium
CCGGACGGAGCTCTCGGCGGGAATCCGGACGGGGATCCTGGCGGGGGGCCGGACGGGGCGCCCGGCGGCGCCGCGACCGCGGGGAGACGATATGGCTGATCTCACCGGACGTACGGTGGCCGGCTACCCGATAAGCCGTGTGATCGGGACCGGAGCATATACCACGACCTACGTCGGACAGACCTCCGATGCCGAAGCCGGCATAGCCGTCAAGGTCCTGCGGGACGAGTTCTGCATGGACCGGAGCTTCAACGCGGCGTTTCTGCGGGGGGCTGGCGAGGCTGGCGGCGTATCGCATCCCAACCTGGCCGTGGTTTACGGCTCCGGCACCGACGCCGTCGCCGGCGCGTACATGCTGATGGAGATCGTCAACGGGAAGACGCTCGTCCAGACCGTGGCCGCCGGCGTTCACATAACCTGGCGGGACGCGCTGACCGTGCTCCAGCAGGCGGCCGCGGCCGTCGGCGCCCTTGCCGAGGCGAAGCTGACGCACGGCGACCTGCGGCCCGGCCACATCTTCCTGACGCTCGACCAGGACGTCAAGGTCTCCGGCGCATGCACGTCGCGGTATCTGCCCCGGCCGATGACCGAGATACTGCCGGTGGCGATGCTTGGATATCTACCTCCCGAGGTATGCGAGGGCGATCAGCCGTCGCTCGAATCCGATCTGTACGGACTCGGCGCGTGCATCTATTTCCTCCTGGCCGGCAGGCCGCCTTTCGTCGG
Organism: Planctomycetota bacterium; assembly: GCA_026417845.1. Taxonomy (GTDB): domain Bacteria; phylum Planctomycetota; class SZUA-567; order H5-PLA8; family CALKMO01; genus CALKMO01. The sequence goes on from JAOACM010000233.1 coordinate 5,167, forward strand.
CGCCGGGCGGGAGGAGGTCATAAGCATGGTGCTGACCCAGCCGCCGCCGCCGCTGGCGGGTCAGGTGGAGCATGTGCCCGAGGCGGTGGACGAACTGATAATCGGCCGGCTCCTGGCGAAAGAGCCGCACAAACGCTACGGAAGCGTTGCCGAGCTTGATGCGGACATAGCCCGCCTCATGGACGGGCAGATGCTGGCCCCGCTGCCGGAACGCGCGCCCGCGCCGCGGAAGCGGGTGCATAAGCCCGCCGAGGCCGGGAAGCCGCGCTTCAAGACCGGATCCGAAGTGCTCCGCAGCCTCGCATCGGTATCCGGGGGCGGCGCTCCGCCGGGCGCCGCCGACGCGGATGCCTCTGCCGACGCCCGGGCCGCCGCCGTCGAGGAGGCCCGCGGCGACGACCTCTACAGGAGAGGCCAGTTGCCGCTGGCCATCGCCGCATGGAAGGAGGCATACCGCAAACATCCGGACAACGCGGCGTTGAAGCGGAAACTGGATGCGGCGGAACGCGAACTCCGCCAGGAGGCGTTCCGGACGGCGGTGGAGATGGCCCGGAATCTGATGGAAAGGCGGAGGTTCGAGGAGGCGGCCGCGCAGTGGGCCGCGGCGCGCGACCTGGCGGAGAACGAAACGCAGCTGGCCGAGGCGAAACGGCTGTATCAGGTCTGCCTTGAACGCGGCGAGATGCAGGCGCGGATGCGCAGGCTGGCCTTCGCGGCGGCGGTCGTCGCCGCCGTCGCCCTGGCGGCCGGCGCCGCGATATGGATCGCCCGCAAGAGCCGCGCTGAGAAGGAGAAGGCCGTCGAAGAGGCCAAGGAGGAATCGGCGCCGCTCGCTCCGTTGCCTTCGGGCCATCCGAAACAGCCCGCGGACGGGCCTGTCCGGCCACAGGGGAAGGCCGCCGGCGGCGCGGAGAAAGCTCCCCCGTCAGATACAGAGCCGGGCAGGCGCGCGGGAGCGGATGGGGAGGCCGGCGCCTCCGGAAATAAAGAAGCCGTCGCGGAGAAGCCGCCTCCTCAGCGCGGCCAGGAATCTTCTTCCGGCGCCAAAGCCGCTCAACCGGCGCCTTCCGAACCCGCCAGGCAGCCGGGTCCGCCTCCCCAGTCCCCTGTCTCCCCGCCGGCGCCCGAGCCCCCGGCCGGAACGGCGGCTCCCCCCAGGCCGCCGGCGGCAAAGCCGGAGGAGACGGAGGCCCCGCATCCCGCGGCGCGGACCGTGGAAATCGAAGGCATCGCCGCGATGCGGCTGCCCCACGAGTTCGAAGATGCTCCTCCCGTCCGCGACATGCTTCTCCATATGACCATAGGAACCGGCGGCGCGAATGAGGACGCGCCCGGCGGGGAAATGTTCGCGTGGAAGGAACCTCTGCCGGCCGACAGGTGCGCGGCTGAACTGTCGAAGCGCGACCTCGCGTGGAACAGGGAAAAAAGACTGGATCAGTTGTTCTATCCTGTGGACCGCAAGTGGCGGGTCAGAGAGATGTTTTTCAGGTCCGGCGCGGGGAGCGGAGAGCAGCGGGAGACGGCGGTCTACGTGTGCGAATTGCCGGGAGGCTCATCGCTGGTGCTCCAGTTCTCGGTTCCTAAAGGAAAACTCGAAGAGATGAAGCCGAAGTTCCGCGAGATAGTAAGGTCCCTTACCTATACGCCCAGAAAGTGACTCCGCGTCCGCCGGCCGCGGCTCCCTGCCAGGCTTCCGTCTTTTGGACTCCCGGCGAAATACCCGTCCAGCCGACCTGCAGGCACCAGCCCGCGCTGGGGAGCGTAAGGGGGACAGGAAATGGAGGGCAGGAGGGCAGGAAGACAGGAAGACAGGAAGACAGGAGGACGGGAAGACAGAAAGACAGGAAGGCAGGAGGGCAGGAGGACAGGAAGACAAGGGGACAGGAGGACAGGAGGCGGGAGGACGCCGCAGGGGGGGCGCGGAAGAAAACC
>JAOACM010000234.1 GCA_026417845.1 Planctomycetota bacterium
GTACCTGGCTGCAACATCGCTCCATGCCGCCCCGGGCGTATTCGCGAACGCGACGGCTTCCTTCAGCTCGCCCCTGGCGGCTTTTTCTTCGGGCGATTCGGCCGTATCCGTATCTTTGTTGTCATTGCTGTCTCCGACGATGCGACGCCACAGGCCGGTGACGTGTCCGATATTGTCGAAGGCCAGGATGTACGTTACGGTGCCCGCTATGATCAGGGCGCCCAGTATCCCCATCATGATGCCAAATGCGTGGCTGCGGGCGCGTTTGCTTTCGCGTTTCCTCTTCGCCTTTTCCTGCTCGCGCGATGCCCCTCCGGCACTTCCGGTTTCCGACGGTTTCGCCCTCCCCTGCGAAATGCCGGGCATGTCGAGATACACGGGTTCCTCATAGATTATTTCGCTACCGGCGCCGGTTCCGCTTCCGGCGGGTTGGGGTTGCGCGGTCGCGGCCGTCGGGGCGCCGCCCGCCGCGACCGTCTTCCGGGCGGAGGCTGGCGCGCGCGACGTGGGCTGCGCCGCCTGGGCACCTTGGGCGCGCGACGATGGAGGGGGACGGCTTCCTTCTGAAGACGCTTCCCCCCGATGCGCGGCCGACCTGACCTCTGGGGCGCCGGAACCGGACTTCGGCCCTGCGAGGTCGGCCCGGCGGATCCCGGGGGATGTGGCGGCGCTTCCGACCGGCGCTGCCGGTCCGGAGACAGGGGCCTGATCCGGGGGCGCCTGGTGGTGGATGGCCGGTATCCTCGATCTCGAATCCGCGTGCGTCCTGAGTTTGCGGTGCGGCTGCCTCGCCGTCCATCGGGACGCCCGCGGAGGGGATGGTCGCGAGGCGGATGTCGCCGCAGTCTGCCCGGACGAGGCGGGCGCCGACTCCGCAGCTTTCACAGCCGCCAGCCCTCCGCTCGGCAACGTCGGCACATCGGGGGCTCCGGCGATTATCGCCGCCCGCGTCCGGAAAAGGTCATCCCGCAGTTCCTCCGCGGACGCGTATCTGTCCTCCGGCTCCTTCGAGAGCATCTTTTCCACTATGCGGCTCAGGTATGGCGGAATATTCGGATCCAGCGCCGCCACCGGCAGGAGGTCCTCGGCCGCCACCCGCATCAGCACCTCGAGCGCGCTGTTCCCCGAGTATGGCGCGCGCCCGGTGAGCGCGAAGTACATGACGGCGCCGAGGCTGTAGATGTCTGTGCGCTCATCCCCGCGGGATTCGTCTACCGCCATCTCCGGGGCCAGGAAGAGCGGGACGGCATCCTCGCCGGAATCGCGGAGCATTGCCTGTACGTTGGCTGCCACGTTCTTCGGCAATCCCATCCCGGACAGCCTGGCGACGCCGTCGTTCCCGAGGAGTATATGCGAAGGCTTGATGTCGCCGTGGAAGAATCCGCGGTCGTGGGCGTATGTCAGCGCCTCCGAGATTTGTATCGCGCAATCTACGGCCTCGAGAGGTTTCATCGGGCCGCGCGTTTCCACGCACCTCCTGAGCGATTCCCCCTCGATATATTCCATAGCCACATAGGCGCGCTGCCAGAACGATCCGACCTCGATGGTCTTCTGAAGGTTGGGATGCTCAAGCTGGGAAACGAACGTTCCGGCGGATATCCACCGGCGCATCCTGGTCTCATCCTGGCTTTCCTGTGCAGAGAGAACCTTCAGGCATACGGTGGTGCCAGTCGGGATGTGCCTCGCCTTGTAAAGTGCTCCCGTGGCATCGCCGCCCAGTCTGGCGAGGACCTCGTAGGGCCCTATCTGATTGGCCGGTTTTACGGCCGCCGTGGGGGAGGGCCGCCCGGTCGCCTGTTCTTCGGCAGCAGGCAGGTCATGCTTCGGCGGCCCGGAGGCGATCGGCTCTATCCACACGGTCCTCCCCACCTCGACCGGATGCCTCGCCCTCGCCTCCGGCCCTTCCGATGCCGATATCCAGTTGGTCGTCCCGCATCGCGGGCAGCGGAAGCTCGCCCCGACGCGCGCGTTGGAGACGTTGAACCAGGCGCTGCATCCGGTGCAGCAGGCCATCCGCTTGCCCTGCGCCTGGAGTATCGCGTGGACCTGATGGGGCCTCAGCGCCCCGCGTTCGACCAGCAACTCGCCGAGCCTTTTCGGCCTCTCTCCCCGAGCGTCGGCCTCCCGTTGTATCTTCAGGCATGCCTCGACGGCATCGGGCAGGCAGAATTTCCACCTTATTGCGATCTCGCCGAAGAGCCCGCCCTTAAGCGAATGCTGGCCCTCCAGCACGGCGCGAACCTGGTCCGGCGTCATGTAGCCCTTGGCCGCCAATATCTCCCCCAGCCGGGGGACCTTTTTCCCGGCGGCCTCCAAGCTCCTCTGTATGGCGAGGCATTCTTCGACCTGCTCGGGCAGCACGAAGTGCCCCCGTACTGCCATCGTCCCGAATAAGGTATCGCGTATCGTGGCCATGATATGTCCTGCCGATCCCTCCCATCCCTTGCCAGGAAGTATACGCAAACGGACGGCGTTCGCTCAAGTCATTTGCGGCCCGCGGGGATGCGCGGCGGGAGTCAGCGGCGGGGCCTTGTAAATGTCTCCGGGAGGAAGTAGAGTATCTTCGTGCAGGCTTCCGGCGACCGGTTTTTCGGCAAAGGGAATCGTTATGAACGTCCCCTCTCGAATACGGTGTCCGCGCTGCGCCACTCAGGTCAAGGCGGGGAAACAATATTGTCCGAGTTGCGGAAAAGACCTGGCGCCTCCCGCCGAGACCGCCTCCCATATCTCTGCGCCCGCCGGGGAGAAACCCGGAGCGGCCAGACAGGCGCCCGCCGGGGCGGAGGTCAGACCGGCCGCGCGTCAGACGCGGGCGATCCCGCCGGCGGATCGCTCCAGCAAAAAACTGTGCGCCGTATGTCTCCAGTCGTTCCCCGAAAGCAACGTGGAAGTGGTTGATGGGCGTACGGTGTGCAAACAGTGTATGGACGTATTGCGGACCAAGAAAGTCAAGACCAGAGAACACGCCGAAGCCGCCCCGCAAGGCGCCGGCAGTGCGGCCTCCTCTCCCAAGGCGGCGGGAACAGAGGGGAAGGTGGCGGGAGACGCAATGGGAGGTGGGGAGGCGCCCGCTGCCAAGCCGTCCGGTCACGAAAGTCCGGTCCCCGGCGCGGGGCAGCGAATCCCAACCGCACCAGCGACGGGAGTCCCCGGAGAGGAGAAAGTCTGCACAATTTGCGGACGCACGACCTCGCGCTCCGAGGAGATAGACGGGAAGATCGTCTGCCCCAGGTGCGTGGCGTCGGGAAAGTTCAAAGGGGGGGCCGAAGCGGCAGGTTCTGAAGGGAGTGGCGCAGCAACCCCGTACGGGGGGACCGGGGCGGAATCAGCCCCCGAGCCGGGAGGCAGTAGCGCCCGGGCAGGGATGTCTCCAACCGGTGATTCCGCCGCGACCAGGCCGAAGCAGCGAGCTGAAGGAGGCAAGACCTGTTCCGTCTGCTGGAATAAATTTCCCGCTGATGAAGTGGTGGTGGAAAACGGCGCGGCGATATGCCGCAAGTGCATGGAGGCCCGCCGGTCCGGAGCGCTCGGGATATCAGCCGTGGCTGGGGCGGGGAGCGAGGCGGGATCCTCAGCGCTGCCGGGCGCGATGCCTCCGGCCCGGGCCGCTGGCAGGGTCGGAGGTTCACCGGCCGGAACACACCCCTGCCCATCTGCGGATGCCGGTCCGATGCCGGGAGCGGACGCACCTGTGTCGGGAGGGACAATCCACGCGCATGAACCGGCAGCTTCCGCGCGCGGCGGGCCGCCTCATCCGGCGAGAGGAGCAGTGCCCTCCGGCGGAAGCGGAACCTCTTCGGCGGACCATGGCGCAGCACCGGCTGACGGGAAAGGGGAGGCCGCGCACGCGGAAGGAGCAAAGCAGGCGAAGAAGGCCATCCCGCCGGAGGAGCTTAAGGCTGTCGAGATCAAAAAAGAACCGCCGAGCCTGATCGCGCCGATAATCGCCGGCATCCTTATACTGATTTTCCTGGTCTGGATGCTCATCAGGCTTTTGACGGCCGCTCCGCAGGAAGAGGCGCCTGGAAAGAAAGGCGGGATGCTGCGGCCCCCCCCGCCTCCTTCAGACATGGAGAAGGCAACGTGATACGTGTAAGCCCGTTGTGGACCGTCGGGAAATTCGCGGTACGGGCGGTCTTGAAGATAAGCGCGGCGCCAATGGCGGCCACGATCCTTGTCGCTGCGCTGTCGGCGGCCGCGCCCGTCCACGCGGCGGCGCTGGCCGGTTCGCATCCGGTGCTGGACGTGCCGGACGGCGGCGTGCTGCTGGTGAACTTTAACGGGCTGCCGGTCCAGGTCCGGCTGGCGCATGTCAGGCCGGCCGACGATTCGCGGGCCAGAGTCGCGGGGATGGTCAGGGGACAGTCGGTCCGCCTAGAGTATGCAGAGGAGCTTCGCTGCGACGACGCGGGCCGGCCAACAGTCTACGTCTTCCTGTCGAACGGGACGCTGCTGAACGTCGAACTGGTCAGAAAGGGGCTGGCGGCCTACGATTATTCAAAGGCGAGATCGCAGCGCTACCACGCGCATATGGATGCCGCCGAAGCGGCCGCGAAAAAAGAAAAGGCTGGCATGTGGGGGGGAGGAGCTTCGTCCGGCGGCGGGGCTGCGTCCGGGGCAGGAGGGCCGGGGCCGGCAGGTGCAGGGAGCGGCGCGGGCATAAGCGCGCAGGCGGCGCCGGGAATCGCGGCGCCGAAAGCCGCCGGACAGGCGATCCCGGCCGGGGGAGTATGCGCTGAGCTGCGCTCAAGCCAGTATCACGCTCCGGGCTGCCGCTACGCCAAGCTCATACCCCCGGGCAACCTGATCGTCTACGCTTCCCCGGAGAAGGCTGAACAGGCCGGCAAACATCCGTGCTGGATATGTTTCTCCGAGCGGGCCGAGAAGTCGGCCTTCGGGTCGAAGGACGCCAACCAGAACGCCATCGCGGCTGGCAAGCTCGTCGGGCTGAAGGGCGACAACCTTTTCCATTCCCCCTGCTGCCCGAGGATCAAAAACGCGCGGCGCGAGGACCTTGCGGGCTTTCAGGCTCCGGGCGAGGCGCAGGCGGCCGGCCGGCTGGCGTGCTTCGAATGCCTCCGGCTGCGCACCCCGCCCGGTGCGCCCCCCTGCCCGCCGCAGGAGGGTGAGTGCATCGGGCGATGCCCGCCGTACTTCAGGCCGTGCATGCGCGCGCCGGCCGACGCGAGCGGCCTGTGCTCCGAATGCCAGGGGCGATGACGTTGCACAGGTACCTCCGCATATCAGTTCCGATGAGGCGGAGACGCGCCGGACAGATTTCAGGGGGAGGTCTTCCAGACAATGGGAAATTCCTTGACAGGGGCACCAGGCTTGAGCGTTTGTAGCTGCGTGCTTACGGCCGTCATCCTGGCCGGGTGCGGCGACAGGGACCGGATCGGCGCTGGTGGGAGGGAGACGGGCGGAACCGCAGCAACTGCCTCCGCGCTTGATGCGGTGCTTGCCCGCGGGAAACTGATCGCAGGAGTCAGGCGCGATTCGCCTCCATTCGGCTTCCAGGATGCCGATGGGAACCTGTGGGGCTTTGATGTGGACTTGGCGAGGGCCGTCGCCGGCAGGCTGAAGGTCGGCCTGGAACTGGTGCCTGTTACTGCCTCCACCCGCCTCGAGAAGCTGAAGTCCGGCGCCGTGGATATGCTTGCCGCATCGTGCACCATAACCCGCGCGCGGGAGGAGGAGGTGGATTTCTCCGTGCCGTACTTCGCGGACAAGCAGGCCTTCCTTGTGAAAGCGGATTCGCCGGTTGCCGGCTACCTGGATCTGGCCGGGAAGACCGTCGGAGCCGTCGAGGGATCCACGGCCATGGAAAACGTCCGGATAGTCCAGCCGGATGCGAAGGTGGCCGGCTTCAGGGATTACGGGGAGGCGTTCGCGGCTCTGAAGGACGGGCGCGTTGACGCCGTCGCGTCTGATTCGATCATCCTCCTGGGTCTAATCAGCGGCGACAAGGCCGGTTACAGGATCGTGGGCAGGTTCGGCTACGAACCTTACGGGATCGCCGTCAGGCAGGACGATTCCAGGTGGCGAGACCGGATCAACGGGATACTTATGGACATGTGGGAGGAGGGGGCCCTGCAGCGGCTATACGAGAGCTGGTTCGGCGAACGCGGCAAATTCCCGGCCGAGATAGATTTCTCCATGACCACATACCCGAAGGGCAGGCGGTAGCTTCCGGATATCGGGACGTTCCTCGCCGTCCGGCGCCGTTTCGCCGGGCGAAACCGGGCTGGCGGATCGGGATGCGAAGGAACGTCGCGTTGAAGCGGGCGGGGCACGGGATCGCTGGCACAGTAGCGTTATTCTCAAGCCATCACGGAAGAGATGCGCAGGAGTGGGCGCGGAGGGCGCAACATGAAACACTCCGAACGGAAACAGTATGCGGTTGCGGCGCGGAAAGTCATGGGCGCCCCGAGCGTATTACCAGGTCCCGGGGATCTGCGGGTTGTTTCGACAGTACCGGGAAGGGTGAAAAAAGCATCCTTAGAGCCTGTCCAGAATCTCCCTGCCGCGAAGTCGAAAACGCAGAGCCATAAGCTTCGCGGCGGCAGGTTTCCGTATAGGTCCTTAGAGCCTATCCAAAAACTCCGTGCGCAGAGCTTATGGTTCGGGGCTGGCCGCCTTCCCGAAGGGAGGTTTCGGGATGGGCTCTTAGAACCCATCCGACAACCTCCGGTACTCAGCTTATACGCTCGGCGATCTACACCGCCCGGCGGGAATTTTCAGGGCAGGCACGGCTTTGTTGCATAAAGGTCGTAAGGTCTTGATGCGCAATGAGCTTCGGCGCGTCGCTTGCCACTGGCGTAATTTGCGCGCAAGGCATTATTCTGCGTAGAGTTATGACTTTATCGTGTAACAAAGCCGCTACCACTGGAACGCGACAAACAATTGCTGAAGCTCTCGGGGCGGGTCCTGAAAGCTTGTTCAAAAACCTCAGTTGTGTCCGGAAGTCGGGAGTGCTTGCCTGAAACCTCCCGGCCACCGGGATTCTGGATTAGGCTCTATGAGCTATCCGGAAACTTACTGATGGAGGAGCGGGACGCTGTTGAGGTCTTGATCGTCCGGGAGTTTGGGGGTGAAA
>JAOACM010000022.1 GCA_026417845.1 Planctomycetota bacterium
GAAGAAGGCCCGGTATGAGGATGCCCTCCACGCTACGAGGGCCGCGATCGAATCTGGCATTGTACCCGGCGGAGGGGTGGTCTTCATCAGGGCGCAGAAGGCGCTCGATTCGGTGGAGGCGGTCGGGGACGAGAAGATCGGCGTCGAGATACTGCGGAAGGCGATGGAATATCCCGCCAGACAGATCGCCATAAACGCCGGGAAGGACGGCGCCGTGACGGTGGCCAGGATAAAGGAAGGCAAGGACAACTTCGGGTATGATGCCGACAGGAATGAGTTCTGCGACCTCGTGAAGGCCGGCATCATAGACCCGGCCAAGGTCTCGAAGTGCGCGCTCGAGAACGGGGCCTCCGTGGCGAGTCTGCTGCTCACGACGGAGTGCCTGGTCGCCAAGGTGCCGGAGAAGAAGAAGCCGGCGCCCGGCGGGCATCACGAACACGATTACGATGAAGACTATTGATCCGCGCCGCCGGCATGGCGCGTCATGCGCCTACGGCCGGGGGATGGGTTCGTCGGCGCGCGCTGTTTGGAGGAGGCGGCTGACGGGATATCCGGGAGGCAAGCGTTCAGGCGTCAGGTTCAAGTCCCAGGAAGGTGTCAGGAAGGAGGGATGTTTTCATGGCGGCGAAGGAGAAGGAACTGTCCCTGCAGCCTTTGGATGATCGGGTGGTGGTCCAGAGAATGGATGCTGAAGAGAAAACCGCCGGCGGTATAGTTCTGCCGGACACGGCCAAGGAGAAGCCACAGAAGGGCAAAGTGATTGCAGTTGGTCCCGGGAAGCTTTCGGACGATGGAAAGCGCACGCCGCCGGAGGTGAAGGTAGGCGATATCGTGCTGTTCGGGAAATATTCTGGGACCGAGGTCAAGGTGCAGGGGGAGGAGTGTCTGATACTGAGGGAAAGCGATATCCTGGCGAAGGTTACGGGGTGAGGTCTCCGGCCGGCCGGGCTGTCGCGATGCGCCGCGCCAGGGCGACCGGCGGAAGCCCCGGAGAGATGGCGGCGTCATGGGCGGAAGAAAGAGCATGTGAGCGGAGCGGAGAAAAATGGCGAAGCAATTGATGTACTCGGACGAAGCGCGCAGGAAGATGCTTGATGGAGCTAATCGGCTCGCCAAGGTCGTCGGCGTCACCATGGGGCCGGCGGGGCGCTGGGTAGCGATGGAGAAGTCGTTCGGCGGGCCGGCCGTCGTCAACGATGGAGTAAGCGTGGCGAAGGAGGTCGAGCTGAAGGACCCGTTCGAGAACGTAGGGGCCCAGATGCTGCGTCAGGTGGCCAACAAGACGAAGGACGTGGCCGGCGATGGCACGTCCACCGCTACCATCCTGGCGCGCGAGATATACGCGCGGGGGCTGCGCTACATTTCGGCCGGGGCCAATCCGATGGCCCTGAAGCGCGGCCTGGATGCGGCGGTCGAGGCAGTCCTGAAACATCTGAAGGATGAGGCCAGGCCGTGCAAGACCACCGACGATCTGCGGAAGGTGGCCACCGTCAGCGCCGGGAACGATCCGAAGATCGGCAATATGGTGGCCGAGGCGATGGAAAAGGTCGGCCGGGACGGCGTGGTGACGGTGGAAGAGGCGAAGGCGATGGAGACCGTCGTCGAGGTGGTCCAGGGGATGCGCTTCGACAAGGGATACATCTCGCCGTACTTCATCACCAACGCCGAAGACATGACGTGCGTCCTCGAGGACTGCATGATACTGGTCCACGAGAAGAAGCTCAGCAATCTGCGCGAAATGCTGCCGTTCCTCGAGAAGTGCGCCGCGGCCGGCAAGCCGCTGCTGATAATTGCCGAGGATGTGGAGAGCGAGGCGCTGGCCGGACTGGTGATCAACAGGCTGCGCGGCGTGCTGAGGGTGTGCGCCGTCAAGGCGCCAGGATTCGGCGACCGGCGCAAGGCGATGCTCGGCGATATTGCCATAATGACCGGAGGCAAATTCTTCAGCGAGGACCTCGGCGTCAAGCTGGAAAATATCGCCATCGAGGACCTCGGCAGGGCCGAGAAGGTTACGGTGGACAAGGACAACACGACGATCGTCAAGGGCGCCGGTAAAAAGGCCGATATCCAGGCCCGCATCGCCCAGATAAAGAACCAGATCGAGACGACGACCAGCGACTACGATCGCGAAAAGCTCCAGGAACGGCTCGCCAAACTGTCCGGCGGGGTAGGTATCATAAAGGTCGGCGCCCCGACCGAGGCGGCCATGAAGGAGGCCAAGACGAGGATAGAGAACGCGGTCCATGCGACCAAGTGCGCATGGGAGGAAGGCATCCTTCCCGGCGGCGGCCTGGCATTGCTCCGCGCCCAGGAAGCCGTCGAGAGGGCTAAGAACAAGCTGCGCGGCGACGAGAAATTCGGAGCGGATGTTCTCATGGAGGCCCTTGAGGCCCCGATGCGTCAGATTGCCGATAACGCCGGCGTTGACGGCACTACAGTGGTCGAGACCGCCAGGGAGAAGAGAGGATCTGTTGGATATGACGCGGCGGCGAGAGAGTTTACCGACATGTGGAAAGCCGGCGTCGTTGACGCGGCCAAGGTCGTCCGTGTGGCCCTGCAGAACGCAGCGTCGGCTGCCGGACTCATGCTGACCGCCGAGACGGTTGTGACGGAGCTGAAAGAGGAAGAGGAGGGCAAGAAGCTCGTGGCTGGCGCGGTCCATTGATATGTCCGCGGCGGAAGGGAAGGATGTCCGCGCGAGGCGGAGGCGGAGCTTCTGGGGCGGCCGGTGGCGGTCGCAAGCGAGGCCCCAGCCCCGATGGCGGCGCTGAAGTCCAGCGGGTGATAGACTGTGGTTCGACCCCTCCGGCTGCCGGCGCGGCTGGGGGGGTCTTTTTTCCAGGCCGGGGAGGCGTCCGTGCAGCGGACTGCGGGCTGGGATATTAGTGCCGTGAACCGGTTTAGAAAGTCGCAACGTATTGTAGAAGTGTCAGTTACGAGCCGACCGGTGTATCAGATTTGGCGTAAGGGGGCAGGTTCTTACACAGTAAAGTTCGCAACTACGTTCAGTAGAAGATGGTTGTGACTTTGCCGAACTGGTTTAAGGCATATATTAAATAATTTGCCCGATGGGAGAAGCGGTCTGTCTCCTAAACAATATCGCGCCCGGAAACAGCCAAACGCGCTTCCGATGGCGCCGGAACGGAGAAGAAGTTGGCGAGGCCGTAACCCTTCCGTCCATGATGTCGCCGCTGCTGGGGCAGACGCGCGGGGTGCGACGGCCGGCTCGACGAAAGGCATGGCAGGTGCCGGAAAAACAGAAGAGGGACTACTATGAAGTCCTCGGCATCCCGCGGGACGCCAAGCCGGAAGATATCAAGAAGGCGTTCCGCGAGATGGCCAAGAAGTGGCATCCGGACCGCAACCCAGACAACAGGAAGGAGGCCGAGGAAAAGTTCAAGGAGGCTGCCGAGGCCTACGAAGTCCTGAGCGACCCCGAGAAGCGCGCGGCCTACGACCGTTTTGGACATGACGGCTTGCGCGGCAGGCCGGCGCCGGATTTCAGCGGCGTTTCGTTCGAAGACCTCTTTTCGTCGTTCTTCGGGCGCGGGGGACCGTTCGGCGGTTCGATCTTCGAAGACTTTTTTGGCGGGACTTTCGGCGACGCCGAGCATGGCAGGCGGGGAACGTCGCTCAGAGCTGAGGTGGAGATATCGCTCGAGGAGGCAGCCAAGGGCTGCAAGAAGGTCCTCGATATCGCCAGGACTGAGGCCTGCAAGAGATGCGGCGGGTCCGGGGCAAAGCCGGGAACCAAGCCGGTCAGATGCCACGTGTGCGGCGGCCGTGGAGTTGTTACTAGGTCGCAGGGTTTTTTCTATGTCCGTACAACATGCAACGAGTGTGGCGGCGCCGGGACACGGGTAGAATCGCCCTGCGATGAATGCGGGGGCGACGGCCGGGTCAGGATAAGGAAGAAGATAGAAGTGCCGATCCCTGCGGGGATCGAGGACAACACGAGGCTGCGGCTGGCCGGCGAGGGGGAACCGGGAGAAAGGGGCAGACCGGCAGGAGACCTGTACGTCATCGTCCACGTCGCCGAACACGAATATTTCGTGCGGCACGGAGACGATCTGATTATACAGGTACCCGTCCCCTTCCCGTTGCTGGCGCTCGGAGGGGAGATCGAGGTGCCGACGCTGGAGGGGCGCAGCCGTCTCCAGATACCGCCCGGAACCCAGTCCGGACAGGCGCTCAGGATGCGGGGCATGGGGATGCCGAACGTCCAGGGGTACGGACGAGGGGACCAGATTGTCCGCGTGGTCGTGGACGTGCCGAAGAGGCTGACAGCCGAACAGGAGGAAATACTCCGGAAACTGGCCGCGACCATGAAGGTCAAACCCTCTCCGATGAAGCGGTCGCTGTGGTCGAAAGTGATGGACTTCTTTTCGGAGTAAGGCGGCGTGATTGTCTGCCGCCCCTGCGTCGGGACGCAACGGATGGAGCGGACCTGTTCGTGGCGCGCGGTTGTCGCCTCGGTTCGTGTGCGCCACCATTAGTAACCGCTACCTGAGGGAGGCAAACAGTTACGCGGTGGTGGGGGGCCTGCTGAAAGCTTCGTCCGGATCAACAAGTGCGGCGCCCGGCCGCAGGGATAAGATGGCGCGACGGATCGAACCGGGATCGCCCGGCCGTCGCAAGCGAACCATTTCCGCGGCGAAGAAGGCGAGGGCAGAGAACGCAGCACGACTCCCGCGGGAGAGAAAGGCATGATTCCGACCGGCGATGGGAAACGCGAGATGAAACCGCCGGCCGGCGGGCCGGCGGCGGGAACCGACGGCAAGGCAGCGGACAAGAAGGCCGGTCCGGTCGCTGGCGCCGCGTCGGCGGATTCCGCGGCGCCTCCGCCCGCGTCCTGCAAAGCGGCGGACGTAGAATCCCGGCCCGCCGGATCTAACTCCGGCACCGCAGGGGACACGGACCGGTCCGCTGCCGGGGTGCCTCCTTCGGAAGAATCCGTCACGTGGGATGGGCTGCGTGAAGAGGCGGCATCTATTGCCAGACATGTTGCGGAAAAACTCCGTTGCATGAGGGCTGATATCCCGTCGGCGACGGAGGTTGCCGAGTGGAGGTCTATCGAGGTTTCCATCAAGGGTCTGGTAGAGAAGGCGAAAGAACTTTCCGAGGCGGCAGGAAAGGAGCTGGCGGATCTCCGCGACGAATCGGCGAAGCTCCGGAGGGAACGCGACGCGCTGAAGGATGCCCTGACGAAAGCCCGCGCGGATTTTCTGGATTACCAGTCCAGGGAGGCCAAGGAGCGGAAGCGGCTGGAGGAGTATGCGCTCAGGTCCTACATGTCCGATCTTCTGCCGGTATTCGATGGACTGGATATGGCCCTGAAAGATATCGAACGCGGGGCGTCGCCTGGCGCGCTGGCGGAGGCGTTCAGATTGCTCGCGGACAATCTCCGCCACGTGGTGGCGCCAAGAGGTCTCGAACCCATCAATGCCTTGGGTACGAAGTACAATCCGGAATTGCATCAGGCGTCCGCATTCCGTCCGGCCTCGAAGGAGGCGCCGGATGGGATCATAGTAGAGGAGTTGCGGAAGGGCTACACCTGGAAGGGACTGGTGCTCAGACCATCCGAGGTTATCGTAGCCAGGGACGAGACGGCGAAGGGCGGAGGAACCGGCGGGACGGAGAACGGGGCGAAGAAGGCTGCCGAGGACCGGCCTGCCGGGACCGGCAGGCCGGGGAAAGGGTGATCTGGAATCAGGCTGCGGCCGCCAGCACGGGGGGCCATCCCTCTTTTAACGGAGGAACCGGAAGATGCCCACGTACGAATACAGGTGCGACGCGTGCGGGGAGTCGTTCGAACGGTTCGAGTCCATCACGGCCGAACCGGACGCCACGTGCGCCAGATGCGGCAAAAAACGGGCCAGGAGGTTGATCGGAGCGGGATCGGGTCTGATCTTCAAAGGCAGCGGATTCTACTGCTCCGATTACCGGTCGGGCAGCTACAAGGAGGCCGCGAAAAAGGATACCGCGCCGTGCGGCGCCGGACCGAAGTCCGACGCATGTTCCTCCTGCCCGGCAAGCAAGGACTGAGCGCGATTACCCGCCAAGCCCGGATCTCCTCTCTGCTTCGCCCCCTCCCGGACCGGGCACGGGTCAGGTCATGGCTCGACGGACTGGCGGTCAATCCTTGAACTGGAAGGTGGCCTGGTTAGCCTTCCACCAAGCGGTCCATGCGCGCGGATCAAGCCCCATGTCCACGCCGGTAACTTCGACCAGCGCCGCATATGCTCTGTATATGTCCCTGACGTCGGGCCTCTGAGTGCTGGGCAGGCCGATGTGGTCAACTTCGGCGATCCCCATCGGTTTCTTCGACCCGCGGACGGGATTTTTCGGATCCCAGGGATTCCCACCCGCTATCTCGAGGCTCATCTCCGACATCAATCGCCTTATCCCCTCGATAGAACCGAACCGCCTTATCGCTTCGGCCGCCCTCCGCCGCGCCTCCCGGTTCTCATGCTGCAGGGCGAGGTCTATCAGGCGCCTCAGCGCGACCGGTTCATCCAGCGACGGAAGCGCCCTGGCCGTATCGCGTCTCACCTTCGGATCCGGATCGTAGACAACCCTCTCGAGGAAAGCATCCATAAACCGCCTGTCGGCGCTCCTGCGGCCTATCTCTACTATTGCGCACCGCGCCTGTTCCGGCAGGGCCCTTCCGCCGACGCCCTCTCTGAGGAGCCTGATAAACAGATCTGGATTTTCGCGCGCCTTGCCGATCAATTCGCCGGCCGCCTTCTCTCTGGCCTCGACGTCCTGGTTCGATCCGAGGAGCGGGGCGAACTTCGCGACCGCCTCGGCCACGCGCGCGACTTCCTTCGCGTCGGCTCCCGGCCCGCCCGTTTTTTTCCCGCCTTCCTCCGCGCGCGATATTTCCGCCGGCGTGACCCACCTGCCGTCCGGATTTCTTGCGTAGCCCAGCGCCCTGCCGGCCCCCTCGTGGAACGGGTCCGTTTCCAGGACCCGCCGGAACTCCTCCGCGGCCTCCTTCGCCAGGCCTTTCTCCCGCGCCCACAGTCCCAGCTCGTAGTGCGCCCGGGCGTCGCGCGGGTCGAGTTTCGCCAGCCTCGCCCTGTATTCCCTCGCAGCGGGACTTTCCGCCGCGTGCAGGAGAACATCCGTCTTCCTTACGCGCACGGGCGTCCCTCCGCCTTCGGGCGCCACTACCAGTTCGTCGCCCTCCGAAACGACCTCGCCCCTTATCTTCCTTCCGTCCTTCAGTATTATTTCGTCTGCGGAACCGGCCGATGCCGCGCAGAACGGAAACGCCATGGCGATGAGGAGCGATCCGAATCTGCGTGTTCTTTCCATGCACGTTCCTCCGTTTTTCCTCGTGGCACCGGCGTTCCCGGGATCCGGCGCTTCCCTTCAAAAGGCGGGCGCTATACGCCGCGTCCCACTATTATAAGACGCCGGAAGCGCCCCGGCCATGCGGCGGAAAAAGGCCGCCTCCTGCCGGCGCATAACCCGGTCGCGATGCCGATTGGCTTGGCTCCCATCCAAAACCTCCTCCCGGTGCCCAGCTTCCCATAGCCTGCCACGAGATGCCGGCCGGAGATTCAGTCTCTCAGATGGCGGCCGGACAACAGTCGGGACTCGCGACAGCAGGATCCTCCCGGGGCGTGATCCGCGCCCGACAGGAGAGTCGGACGCTGCCACAATGCCTCCGCCGGGTACTGCAATACGGTCGCGCATCCGGCTTCCCGCCAGGGATGACCGCCGGAGGCTGGGCGCGAAAGGCGCGCCGTGACCACGCCCCTGGTGCCGCGGCGGAACCGTCGGTCCTATCGCGTAATTGTTCGCCGGGTTCAGGTGGCGGTTGCTGCCTGCGGTACTGCGTCGAGCGGGGCAACAATGGCGCTGCCACAAATAGTGACGCTCCGCTCGCTGTGCTCCAGTATCCGGGGCGGCAAACAATTACTCCGTCGCTGCCATAGCGGCGGAGCGGTGCGCGGTGTACCCTTGGGGGGCAGATGCGCCCAACTGAAGAGGATCAGGGGCTGGGCGCTCGGGGGAGGAGCGATGCGGAGATCGCGGAGGAAAAGGTTTTCGGCAGCCGCCCTGATAGCGGCCGTGCTGGCCGCAATCCTCGGGAGCGCGGGCCTTCTGCGGGGCGGCCGGACGGGGAACGGCGTCCCGATCCCTGAAGTGGCGCTGGAACGGGGACGCGGGCAGGTCCTCAGGGTTACCGACGGGGACACCCTGACGCTGCGCCTGAAAAGGAAAGATGGCTCGGAGTCAGAAGAGAAGGTGCGGCTGATAGGTATAAATGCGCCCGAGATGCACCTGCACGAAAAGCTGCCGCCCGATCCGTTCGCCGTCGAGGCCCGGGACGCCCTCGCCGAATTATGCCCCCCCGGTTCGGTCGTCGAGGTCGAGGAGCACGGCAGGGACAAGTACGGACGCCTGCTGTGCCGCCTGTTCGCCGGAGGCAAGGACGTCGGCGCAGTGCTCATCGAACGGGGACTGGCCAGGCATTATTTCCTCAGAAATCAGAACGAACCGTTCGAGGGTGAATACCGCGAGGCGGAGCGGCGCGCCGAAAAGGCGCGCCTGGGCATATGGAGTCTCCATCGAAAAAGCGGATAGGAGCCTGTCCGAAAACCTCCGGCGCGCAGCTTGTACGCCCAGCGAGCCTCCCGCCCGGCGGGAAGCTTTTGGACAGGCACTGAAGCCGGCCGTCATCCAAGGGCGACGTCCAGTGTCATCATCAGGGCGAAGCCGAATATCGCGCCGAGCGTGGCGAAGTCCGAGTTGCCTTCGCGCTGGGATTCGGGGATAAGTTCCTCGACGACCACGAATATCATCGCCCCGGCGGCAAAGGCCAGGGCGTAGGGCAGTATTCCCTTCGCGCCCATCACCGCCGCCGCGCCGACAATGCCCGCTATCGGCTCGACTATCCCGGAAGCCTGTCCGAAAAAAAATGCCTTGAGTCTGCCCATGCCCTCTCGCCTCAACGGCATGCTGACGGCCAGCCCCTCGGGGCAGTTCTGCAGCCCTATGCCGATCGCAAGCGCAACTGCGGCGCCTGTCGTGGCCGATTCCAGACCGTGATGCGCAGCTCCGAACGCGACCCCGACGGCCAGCCCTTCCGGGATGTTGTGCAGCGTCACGGCCAGCACGAGCAGAACGCTTCTCCGCCACGATGTCTTTATGCCCTCGGCATCTTCGAGTTTCAGCCCCTCGTGAAGGTGCGGGAGCACCTTGTCCACGCCGTACAGAAACATGCCGCCTGCAAGGAACCCGATCACCGCGGGGTACCAGGCGCCTCCGGACATCTCGATCGCCGGAGCCAGAAGCGACCAGTAGCTGGCGGCGATCATGACTCCTGAGGCGAGGCCGAGCATCCCATCCATAATCTTACGGCTGAACCGGACGGTAAACAGGACCGGCGATGCACCGAGAGCTGTCAGACCCCAAGTGAAAAGCGTCGCCACCAGCGCCTGCGCAACCGGATGAAGCGAACCGAACTGCTCGATCATTCCTTCCGCCTCCTCCCCCTCATCCGTCACTCGCCCGCCGCCGGATCTGGAATCCCGCCAAGAAACTGGCCGGGGACCGGATTATCTTCCGGAGAAATGGTCGCGTTTCAACATACGGAAGGCCGGGAGTGGCGGCGAGGCACCCGGCACGTGGGGCGAGAGGCGGGAACGGAAGGGCGCCATCTCTTGAATCGCCGCTTCCTGTGACGCATAATGCGCTGGTCGGCGGAGCGGCGCCCCGCCGGCGCGGGAGGCAAGGGGGAAAGGTCGCTTCGCCTCGCGATAGGGGGAACTCTTGCCCGTGAGCCGGTATCGGCCGGGAGCGCCATTCCGCTGGAGGAGGCCTTCGAATGTACGAAGATCTGGCCCGACGGATAGATACTTGCCGGTCGCGGATTCATTCGCTCCGCGACAGTCTTTGACATGCCGACGAAGGAATCCCGGCTGGCCGAAATCCAAGCGACGATGAGCGACGCGGGTTTCTGGAAGGATCAGGAGAAGGCCCGGAAACTGACGGCCGAGATGAAATCCCTTAAGGCCATCGTAGTTCCATACGGGACCATAAGCAAACATATCGAGGACCTGGCCGAACTCCGCGAAATGGCTGCCGAGGCGGGCGACGAGGCAACGCTGACGGACGTGGCGGCCGAGATGGATAAGGTCGAGAAGGAACTCAGGAGCTTCGAGCTTACCACCCTCCTGTCGGGACCGAACGATCCGCGCGACGCATACCTGTCGCTCCATGCCGGCGCCGGCGGGACGGATGCCTGCGACTGGTGCGCGATGCTCCTGAGGATGTACCTGCGATGGGCCGAGCGGAAGGGGTTCAGGACGGAGCTGATTGACCGGGTCGAGCATGAAGCCGCCGGGATCAGATCGGCCACCGTCAAGGTCTGCGGGCCTTATGCGTTCGGATATCTGAAGTGCGAGGTCGGCGTCCACAGGCTGATACGCATATCGCCGTTCGATGCGGAGGCCAGGAGGCATACGAGCTTCGCCTCGGTGGACGCAGTTCCCGTCAGGGAGGAGGACGACGACGATATTGAGATTCCGGAGAAGGATATCCAGATGGATACCTGCCGGTCGGGCGGGGCCGGCGGGCAGAACGTAAACAAAGTCGAGACGGTAGTCCGTCTGGTCCATATTCCGACAGGCATCGTAGTCCGCTGCCAGGTGGAGAGGTCTCAGCACAGAAACCGCCAGATAGCAATGGAAATCCTGAAGGCCAAATTGATACATCTCCGCAACGTTCAGAGGGAGAAGGAGCTGGCAGCCATGTACGGAGAGAAGGGCGAGATTGCATGGGCCAACCAGATAAGATCGTACTTTCTGCAACCGTATGAGCTGGTTAACGATCACCGATCCGGCCTGAAGCTGTCGAACGCGCGCGAGGTTCTGGATGGAGATATAGACGAACTGATTGAGGCTTATCTCAAGATGAAAAAGGCGGAAGCTGCTGGGAAGAAAACCTGATCGGCCGCATGGGTGCATAGCCGTAAATGCGTGGATTTTTGGGTCAGGAGGCGAGGGCCAGACGGTTACGCCCGACGGCGCGGTAGCGCGGTCTTTGAGCCCTCATGTTGCTTTGTCGCAAAAGGAGCGTAACTCTCTGATAAACAATCGCTTGCGACGAAACTCCCCGGCACGACATTTACGCACAACATGTTGTTCTACACTAAGTTATGGCTTTAATTGCGCGACAAAGCCATTTCGCGCTTACAGATGTCACGACTTGTTACGCTGCCTTTTCTTTGGCTGCCATCAGGCCATTTTCTTCTGCAGGGCCTTCGTCTGACACTCTCTCACGAACTGACCGAGGCGGCGCATATCCGGCGGGGAGATGCGGACGAACGCGAGCCCGATTCGGCAGGGATCGCCCGCGCGAAACGCCTCGGCCCACGCCGCCACGGCCGACGCCTTGATGCGGCCTCCTCCGTCTGGCAGCTCCATCTCAACGCGGCACAGCATTTGGGATGTCAGAAGGTCCCGCAGCCATTGGATATCAGGAAGTTTCACGTTGGCGATCATCCCCAGCGTGTCTATTTCCTCGGTCCATGCATCCAGGCTGATCGCGTTGCGCGCATCCGGATCCGAGCGATGGTGTATCCGCATGGTGAAACGGACCGTGCGGCGGATCCGCACGGGGGCCCGCCGGAGAGAGACATAGCAGGGCCTGGCAGGTTCGGCCGCGAAATACCTCCTCACAGGCAGCTGTGCCGATCCCTTCTCCGTCCCCTGACTGTCTGGGGAGCGATTCCAATGCCTGTCCCAGTCCTGAGCCGCCACCATATCTCCCTGAATCCTCTGCCGCCCAGCGCTGGAACCCCACCACCCTTTCCCCCCTCATCTCCCTCCTCTTCAGCGACACAAGGGAGGGCGAACGTCCGTAGCTTTATTCGGCTTATAAGTGCCTGCCCCAAAACTTCCCCGCCGGGCAGTGACATCGCTGAACGTATAAGCTCCGCGCCGACGGTTTTCGGATAGACTCTAAGTGCGGGGGCGCCGAGGGAGTTATGGATTTAGGGAAAGTCGCCGATAGGAGCACCGGATCGGATAACTTGCCATAATGCATAATCGTCTCCCCCCGACGCCCCCTGACAACTCAACCTGATAGCTAGTCTCACTCCCTCCATCACAATGGCAGTC
Organism: Planctomycetota bacterium; assembly: GCA_026417845.1. GTDB lineage: Bacteria > Planctomycetota > SZUA-567 > H5-PLA8 > CALKMO01 > CALKMO01. The sequence goes on from JAOACM010000022.1 coordinate 12,138, forward strand.
AAGCTATACGCTCCTCCTAAGCTCAAAAAAGCAAGTAAAAGGCCATTGCACTAAGTGCGCGGACTTAGAGAAATGTTTGGTTATAATTATTGGAATTATATGAGTTTATTACTCTACATGCTTAAAAAAGCTCTTGTTTGAATATAATTCATGAACGTAACCATTAAAACACAACTGACACTTTAGGACCTCAGTTGTTTCTAAAAAGAAACAAGGATTGGCTTTGCTATTCCGGAACGTAATCCTATAACCTTTACATAGCGAAGCTGTCTTTTTCGATATTAAAGCACATCAGACCCAAGAGAATCAGCAGTACTCCGGAGAAGAGGCAGATAAACAACTGGAGCGAAAGCCATCCTGGCCGGTCGAGGGCTTCATGTAGTGGGCCACGCTTCCAACTTTTAGCGATATGGATCATGGCCCAAAAGTTGAAGACCCCTCCCGAAATGAACCATGTGATAGCCAGCCCCGAGGAGAGGTGCCGATCCAAGCCGAGGCTTTCTCCGCCTGTGAATATCACTAGGCCCATCCACAGGAAGGCCAGCGATATGGTTTGTATAATGACGGCCGCGCAGCTTTCCCTGCGCCAGGGACGGTCAGGCGCATCGTCGTCGTATGGGCACCCGCTTGCTATCCTCATAGCATGATGAGCGACGCCCCAGGCAGCCAGCATCGCGCCGCCGAAGGCAATCGTGGCCATGATGCCAAGTGTGACGCCGAGCGCCTTGGCCAGGAGCGTCTCGAAGGTCAAATCGTCCAAGATCCCGTTTCATCCTCGAAAGCGCCGGCCGCCTGGACGCGGGGGTGGTGACCGGGGATTCCGCCTTCGCCACCGTCCAAGCGGCGGTTCAGAAGCAGACTCATCCGTCCAGCACCATTTAGATCGCTCCTGTCGCGTCCTTCCCCATCGTCCCGTGTCTTCCCCATGCGCCTTCCCGGTTCTGGCCGTTCCTGAGGGCGCCGGAGGCATGGGAGTTCGCGCGAATTATGGGGAAGCGCGCCGCTATTGCCCGTCCGGCGGAGCGGGGGGCGTCAGGCCGGAGGTCAGCTCCATGCCCTTCGTCCACTTCGGGCGCCCGGCTTCCCAGTCCAGCGTCGTCATGAATATTTTCGCCGGATGACTCGCCGGATCGCTCGCCGTTCTGCCGCCTTTCTCCACGCGGCATTCCTGATCTATCCATGTGAACTTCACGTTGAGGCCGTCCATCGTATAGGCCAGCTTTAATCTGGCTCCGCATGTGCCCGACAGGATGTGCTCGCCCACTGAAATCCGCTCGATTTCGGCGATGCCCTTGGCCTGGTCGAATTTCACGGCGTCGGGGGAGATTCCGGAGATGACGTCCCCGGCCCTCAGGATTTTCGGCGGCGGTTCGACGAGTATGTAAAGCCCCATCGCGCCGCCGAGCGAAAATTCGACTCCTTTCGAATAACGTTCCGTGAACGCGCGCGCCACCTCTGGGGCGGCGGATGAAACGGCCGACAGAATGAAGCGGCCCTTTCCCTTGGGGACCACGATTTCGCGTCTGGCGCCGCGCGGGACCTCGGTGCGCGCGGGCTCTCCGGCCGCAGGCTTCCATTCAAGCATCACCAGATCGAAGCGGGATTGTTCCAGGACCAGGCAGGAATTCGGCGCTTCCGCCTCCATCGCGCTCTTCCCCGCCCCGGGCCCCCTGTCTTTATTTCCGGCGGCGTCGCGTCCCACGCCGCCTGCGGCTTCTCTCCCGCCATTACCGTCCTCCTCGCCGCCGGTGAGATATTTCACGATATTCTTCGAGTACAGGGCATCGTACACAAGGTAGCCGAAGCCGCCGATGAGCGCCAAGAGGGCTCCCGCCGGCAGCGCGGTTGAGAGGATGCGGCGCCAGAGCGGGAGTCCGCGCCGGGCCAGGCCGCTCACCTGCGTTCCGAGAACGAAGCTGTATCCGCAATTGACGCACGCCTTGGCCGTACCAGGGACATGCTTTGCGCAGGAGGGGCATTGTTTAAGCAGCGATCCGCCCTCCGCCCCCTGCCCTTCCCCGCCTTCCAGCGGCTGCAATTGGAGTTCTTCCTCGCCGGGCTTAATCTGGGAGGCGGGCGGAGATACGGCGGTTTCATGCGGCCGACCCGCGATCGGCACATCCACGACGGCCCCGCATTTCGGACAGCGTATATTCCGCCCGGCCAGCTCCGCCCTGACGGCCAACGCGGCCCCGCATCCGCCGCATCGGCACCTGACAACCGCCTTGGCGGCATATGCCGCCCCAAGTGTTCCCGACGAGGCGGCAGAAGGCGGAGGCTGAACGGGAAGCGGTCCTGGCTGCGCAGCACCGCCGACTGCCGTCCCGGCCGGCGTTCCGGTCTGCCTTGGGACCGCCGGCACATCCACGGCGGCCCCGCATTTCGGACAGCGTATCTTCCGCCCAGCCAGCTCCGCCCTGACGGCCAGCGCGGCCCCGCATCCGACGCATCCGAATCTGATCTGATCCATCTGTTCCACCGCCCCGGCCATCCCGGTCTTCCAGCCGTTCCGCGCCCGGCTCCACCTTGCCCCGGCCCCTACCCGGACTCGCGATTATATCATTACCCTTGATTGCGCGACCATACACGGTTAGCTTCCTGATCGGTAGAGTGGCTTGACCGGCCGTAGCGGAAGGAGTCCCATACCGGGACTATCCCGTTATCCATTCCCTCCATTGGGGAGGGGCGGTACGGGGAGACCCTCTTGCCGGGCCGGGTATTGCGATGCAGCATCGCACCCTTACCGTGCGCGGCCCGCCAGGCCGGACGGAGGTGTCCATGTCGGGGAAAGGTTCAGACGCCGGCCGGATGCCGATAATCAGGGTGCCGTCGCGGAGGGCCGACCGCGAAATCGCGCGCGTCAGGAGTCGTTTCTCCAGGATGGCCGGGCTTGCGGCGGCGGATCCGAAGGCGCGCGAACTGAGCCGGCGGCTTTTCGGGAGACCTCTGAGCCCCGCGGAGGCGGTGCGGGAGATATGCGGGGAGATCGATCGCCGCGGCGACGCCGGGCTGGTCAGGATATCGAAGGTCCTGGAGTGGCCCGGCGCATCGGCGCGGGGCATCCGCGTGCCGCCAGCGGAGGTCAGGGCTGCGCTTCGATCCATACCGGAGGCGCTCAGGGCGGCGCTTACCGTGGCGCGGGACCGCATCGCCGATTACCACCGGCGTCTGATGCCCGCGCCGTCTGTCGAGTGGACGGGTGGAGGCATGCGGCTGGGCGTAAGGTGGACTCCCATCGAAAGGGTCGGGGTGTATGTACCAGGGGGTCGCGCCGCGTATCCGTCCAGCGTCCTGATGAACGTGATTCCGGCGCGCGTGGCCGGAGTCGAAAGGATATGCGTATGCACGCCGCCCGGCCGTGATGGAAGCGTATCGCCGGCTGTACTGGCGGCATGTGCCCTGTGCGGAGTGGAGGAGGTTTACAGGGTCGGCGGGGCACATGCAGTAGCCGCGCTGGCTTTCGGGACGCGTACGATCCCGGCCGTAGACAAGATAGTCGGGCCGGGGAATCTGTACGTAACGCTTGCAAAGCAGACGCTCTTCGGGATCGTAGACGTGGATATGCTGGCCGGGCCGAGTGAGGTCGTCGTTCTGGCCGACCGGACGGCCGATCCCGTGTGTGTTGCGGCGGACATGCTTGCGCAGGCGGAGCACGACCCCATGGCGGCCGCAGCGCTGATCACCGATCATGCCCCTCTGGCGGGGGCCGTCAGGGGCGAGCTGGCCAGGCAGCTGGAGGTCCTGCCGCGGGCGGCGACGGCGCGCGAATCGCTGGCGAGCCACGGGCTCCTGTTGCTGGCGGACAACATGGAATCCGCCGCACGGGCTGCGGACGCGCTGGCGCCGGAGCACCTGGAGCTCATGGTGGAGTATCCGGACCGAGCGCTGGCTATGGTGCGTCATGCCGGGGCGATATTCCTGGGCCCCTTCGCGCCGGAATCGCTCGGCGACTACGTCGCTGGACCTTCGCACACGCTGCCGACCGGGGGCACGGCGCGAGCCTTCAGCGGCCTGTCCGTATGGACGTTTCTTAAAAGGACATCACTTATCGGCTGTACGCCGCGGGCCCTGAGAAGGCTGGCGCCGGCGGTGCGGGAGATCGCCGCGGCCGAGGGGCTGGAAGCACACTGGAAATCGTACGCGACGCGCCTGCGCTCCAATCCGGAGCGCGACGGGACGCCCGGGAACCGCCCGTAGCCGGTTGCAGCACGGGGCAGGCGGCCGGAGGAGGCGAGCGATCCGGACGCGGCATCGGCTTGTTTGGGATCCCGTCCAGAAACTTCGAGCGCGAAGTTCCGGGCTCAAGGCTGCCTCCCTTCCCGCCCAGAGGTTTCCGGACAGGTCCTACATGGGATCGGTGACGGACGTTCAGCCAGCCCGCGGCGGCAGGACGCGATCGGGGGCACGAGGCCCGGCAGGGTACTGCCGGCAGCGGTCGGAGTCTGCACACGGCGATGGAAGACACCAGGCAGTTCATACGCATCCGAGGGGCCAGGCAGCATAATCTCAAGAGCATAAACCTTTCCCTGCCCCGCGACAGACTCATCGTCATAACCGGCCTGTCCGGTTCCGGCAAATCCACACTTGCTTTCGATACGATATACGCCGAGGGGCAGCGGCGGTATGTGGAAAGCCTTTCGGCGTACGCCCGCCAGTTTCTGGAGATGGTAGAGAAGCCGGACGTAGAGACGATCGAAGGGCTGACGCCGACGATAGCGATCGAGCAGCGTACCGGGTCGGCCAACCCGCGTTCGACTGTAGCCACGACCACGGAGATATACGACTATCTACGCGTGCTGTACGCGCGTGTTGGCGAGCCGCACTGCCCCGTATGTGACAGAAAGATCGAGACGCAGTCGGCCGAGCAGATAGTGGACGCCGTGATGGCGCTGCCTGAAGGGACCAGATTTTCGCTGCTGGCTCCGCTGGTGCGGGGGAGGAAGGGCGAGCATCGCGACGTACTGGCGGCGGCCAGGCGTCAGGGCTTCGTGCGGCTGCGCGTGGACGGGATGATAATTGACGCGCGCGAGGTGGATGCTCTGCCGAAGACGAGGCGCCACGATATCGAGGCGGTCGTGGACAGACTGGTCATGAAGACCGGCATCAGGTCGAGACTGACCGATTCGGTAGAGACGGCGCTCAAGGCCGGGGAGGGCCTGGCCATCGTCTCGATAGAGAGAGAAGGCGGGGGGACGGAGGACAGGCTGTTCAGCGAGCTTTATGCGTGCCCTGAGCACGGCATATCGCTGGGGGAGCTCTCGCCGAGGGTGTTCAGCTTCAACAGCCCCTACGGCGCCTGCCCGGAATGCGACGGGCTGGGCACGCGCATGAAGGTGGATCCCGACCTCCTCGTGGGGGACGGCTCGCTGAGCGTGGAAGAGGGGATAATCGCGTCGGTGCGGAAGATCGGATATGCCTACGCGATGTGGTACGGCGGCCGGATAAGGCGTTTCCTGAGGGCGACCGGGTGCGATCCGACAACCCCCTTCGAGAAACTCCCCTCCGACGTACGCAAGGCCCTGCTGAGGGGATGCACGAAGAAGCAGGAGGAGGAGTGGGGATTCTCATGGTCGGGCATACTTACCGAACTCGAGGAAAGATTCCATCGCACCGATAACGACGTGCTGAAGGCGCGCATCCACGGATATATGGCCTCGCTGCCCTGTCCCTCATGCGGGGGAGCCAGGCTGAGGAAGGAGGCGCTCGCCGTACGCATAGCCGGGAAGAACATCAGCCAAGTGACGGCGATGACTGTGGGGGAGGCGGTGGAGTTTTTCGGACGCCTGGAGCTTGGAGGAGAGAAGGGCCGGATCGCCGCGCCGCTGCTGAAGGAGATACGGGACCGCCTGACGTTCCTGAGAGACGTGGGACTGGCGCTGTCTCTTATACACATCTG
>JAOACM010000235.1 GCA_026417845.1 Planctomycetota bacterium
CCGGCGACCATAGCGTGGAAGCCTGATATCGCCCCGCACGCCACTATTGTGAATACGAACGGCCATACCGGCCCGTACCGCTCGGCCCCTTCCGCCGCGTTCGCCAGCGGTGCCGCCGTCTCCATCCCGCGCGCCCCGCCGGCGACTACGGTCGCCACCAGCGCGACAACGCCGGCATAGAGTATCTGGACGTTTACGAAATCGCGGGGCTGCAACACCAGCCAGACCGGCAGGCCGGCCGCGAAAACGGTGTATATCGAGATCGCGAGCATCCAGTCGGAAGCGGCGAGCTGTATCGGCCACCTCAGTCCCGCCCAGACGGACGCCGCGCATACCGCGAGGGCGATCATGTACGCGTAAACCGTCCGGATCCCCCGCCGGTATACCAGGTATCCCAGCAGCGGCGCCGCAAGCGTCACCGCGACGGCCGAAGTGGAGGCTATGCCGCCTATGACGCCGTGCGCGACTTTGCGCGTCGCGCCGTCCGCCTCGACCGTCTTCTCCACCGTCCGCAGCAACGTCTGGTCCGGTGGCAGACCGAGCTTTTCCAGCGGGTAGGTAGAGGTGAGCGATATGGCGCTTATGGCGAGAAATGACGATGTAACCAGGACTATCAGCACCAGGACGAAAAGGATGAAAAGCACGTAGCCGGGGGTTCCCAGGACCTTGCGGGCCGCATCGGCCATCGAGCGTCCGCCCTCGCGGACGCTCACGAAAAGCGCCGCGAAGTCGTGCGTCGCGCCGACGAATATCGCGCCTGCCGCTATCCAGACCCAGACCGGACCACAACCGTATATCAGCGCGACCACCGGCCCGACGATAGGCCCGGCGCCGGCTATCGAGGCGAAATGATGCCCGAACAGTATGTGGGGACGGGTAGGGACATAGTCCCTGCCGTCCCGAAGGGTATGCGCCGGCGTCGGAAGGCCCGGGTCCGCACCGAGCCATTTTTCCAGCAGCCGTCCGTACAGCCGCGCGGCCAGAGCAAACAGGATAATCGTCACGGCCAGGACGAGAAGCACATTCACGACATTCAACCCCTGTTTCGAATCCTCAAAGGATGCCGGAATATGATACATCCCGGCTTCCGTCGGCGTAAGTGCGTTTTATTTCTACTCCCTGGAGCAGGGCCGTAACCGCCGGGAGCGTCCCGGTATACTTGCAGGCATTCGCCCTTCTCCAGCGTCCGGACAGATCATGGCAGCGCCAGACCTGAAGCGTCGGCCCCGCATCAGGGAGCCTTCGCGCGGGGAGATCGCGAAGCGACGAAGCGAGGCTTGGCAGAAATAAACCGCTGGTAATTGTCTGCCGCGCCCATATGTTGTGGGCGCATCGCCTGAGCATATTCGCTCAGGGCCTATCTGAAACCTCCAGCGCCCAGCTTATACGCTCAGCGAGTTCCACTACCCGGCGGGAGGTTCCCGGATGGGCTCTTACCCTTGGCGCCGTTGTTATCCAGTTCGGCGCACTACTGCAACAGTAGTCGCATCCTGAACGCAGGAGACCAAGGGGGATGACCGCGAGTGTGGAATTCGGAATGCGCGGGATGCAGGAGGCTCCGATCCGCTTTTGTCTGCCATGTTTAAGGGAGCTGGCCGGATATGTGCAAGGGCGCCCCCCTTGCTGGCTGCTCCGAGGTTCCGCATTTACGGTCATGTACCCGCCTGAGGATATCGATCCCATAAACCCGTGACTCGCGAAAGCCGGCGTGTTAAGATTCAGTCAGGGAGGGTTACTTCCGCAAGGCCGGGCCCGCGCGCGGCTTCCGCCATTTCGCGCGGCCAGGCCTCCGGCGCGGCACAAATCGCCGCGGGCGCGGACGGCGGGTTGTCCGAAGCAGGCTCCGAGGGGGTCCGGCGGAATTCCGGGCGACGGTCGGCACGAGACGCCTGTCTGGAAGACGGCGGCAGGAAACGGCCGGAGCCTTCCCCTCACGACGCCTTCGGGAGCAGGGGGACAGGGGCCTTCATAAAGGGGCCGGTCGCAAGACGGATATAGGCGAGGTTCGGGGAATGGGCCGGATCGAAAGCAGGTTCAGGGTCCACGACAAATACCAGTTCGAGGTCAAGCTCGACTACGAGATGGACTTTTCGAAGCGGATCGACAACTACCGGATCGAGGCGTTCTTTTTCCTGCCGGCGAGCCTCGGCATAAACGCCCTGAGCTATCCGAAGGATCTCTTCTATCGCGACCTGCTCTCGTATACCCGCTACAAGACTCCCTCGATGTCTTTCAGGGAGCTTCTGGACGAATCGAACGCGCTCAGTCCCCTGACGCGGCTGGCCATGTACCGGCCGTCCCAGCCGGTCGAGGCGGCTTCCTGCTCCGCCGGAGAAACGGCGGCAGACGGCCGGACGCTGGCCGGCGGGTCGGCATCCGCAAGGGGAGGCGCCAGTGGCGGCACGGCCGGATCCGCGGCCGGAGCCGGCGCCACCCCAGCGAAACATGGCGGCGGGGCCGTGCCGGCGACCGGCGCCGCGGGAGGGAAACCGCCTCCGGTCGTCTACGAACTGAAGATGCTCGGCGCCATCGTCAAAAGCGCCGCCAGAGACGACGGCGACTTCATACTGGAGCGCCTGAAGGAATTGCCGCCCGATGGTTCGGCCGGCGCAGAAAAGGTTGCCGACATCCAACACGTGGTATCGGAATTCCTGGCGGAGACGGAAAGGTTCTTCGCCCGCTTTCGGGAACTCAGGCGGGAATATCTTTCGCCGCGGGCCGCGCCGGAGTGGCGCGAGGCGTTCGACATACTTGACGAAGCCACGTCGGTTCAGGTTGAGCGTGTGATATTTGGCATCGGAAGGGCCATCGGAGGAAAGGCAGCCGCATACCCGGCGCTCGCCAGGCTCCTGGAGGAAACCAGGAAGCACATAGCGAGGGAGGTGGAGCACCGCAAGGGAGCCGGCTACCCAGGCGCGCCGGATGCGCCGGGCGAGGAGCGCGCCTGCGAAGCGTACCTGCACCGCATCGGCATGCTGAAGAAATTCTGCGGCTCGATCCTGTATCTGGCCGCCTCCACCGACTCCGCCCCGACCGGCATGACCCACCTGCTCTACGGCCTCGCTGCGGCCGCGGCCATGGCCTTCGCACTCTTGGTCTCGCTGGCCACGATGAAACTCGTGCCCGCCGAGAGCGCCGTGTTCTTCCTGGCGGCGGTCGTCGCCTACGCCTTCAAGGATCGCATAAAGGATGCGCTCAAGGTATCCTTCAGTCGCCGCATGGCCTGGGCTCTTCCAGACCGCAGGACTTCTCTCAGGGACCAGGCCCTCGGCGGCGGAACGGTCGGCGTCTGCAGGGAGGCCATGTCCTTCATAAGGTCTTCCTCGGTGCCGCCGGATGTGGCCGTCTGCAGAGCCAGACCCGCCGGCATACTGGAGGAGGAAGCTAGGTACGAGCAGGTCTTCAAATACGAGAAGGATATAACGCTCTACCCCAGGCGCGTCCGGCGCGGGCATGTCAGGGTCAGGGCCATAAACGATATCCTCAGGTTCTCGGTGCGCCATTTCCTCTACAAGATGGACGAGCCGGTCAAATCGCTCCCTGACTTCAAGAGCGGCGACCTGGAAGGACGGCTCCTCCTTTCCAAGGTATACCACGTGAACGTCGTGCTCAGATTCTCGCACGGGACAGGCACCGGGGGCGGCGCGACGCTGGAAAAACTCCGCCTCATACTGGATCGCGACGGTATCCGCCGCATCGAAACCGGGAGGGGAGATATCCTCAGTCTCGAATGAACCGGCCGCGCGCCAGCCCCTCAGGCCTGAAGCCGTAATTGTTTGCCGCGCTCAGGCGGTGTCTGCTGTCTGCCGCGGTGCGCCCTGACGCGACAACAACTTATTGCAAACGGGTTCGCTTTGCTTGCTTGCGCCCAAATGTACAGGAACGGCAAACAATTGCGTCAGACTGCCAGACGCAGACGTCAGGCCGGGAGCCGCATGTTGCCGATCAGGGAGCGGAAATCGGACAGCCCCTGCCCGGTCAGGTACTTTTCGAGGTCGCTGGCGAGCCTGTTGAGAAGGTTAGGATCGAAGAAGTTAGCCGTGCCGATCTGAACGGCCGAGGCCCCCGCTATGAAGAATTGCGCAGCATCCTCGATCGAGCATATCCCGCCCGACCCTACGATTGGAAATCCCGGCAGGGCGCGATGCGCCAGGTACACCAGGCGCACCGCCAGGGGCCTGATCGCCGGCCCCGAAATTCCACCCGCCACATTGGCTACCGCCGGCGCGCGGGTCCTGACATCTATGACCATTCCGGGGAATGTGTTGCAGATGACTGCTCCGTCGGCGCCCTCCGCCGCACACGCCCGCGCGACATCAATGATGTCCGGCGCCGATGGCGTCAGCTTGACGATCATCGGCTTGCGCGATGCGCGCCTGAGCCTTGCGATCAGCGGACCGGCCAGGCGCGGGTCCGAGCCGAACGAAGTCCCGGCTTTGACGTTCGGACACGACACGTTTATTTCGAACCCGTCCACCGCTTCCTCACCGGCCAGCCGCTCCACTACAGCCGCGTATTCGTCAGCCGATTCCCCGGCCACGCTTACGATGACCCTGGTCGGCAGCGCGGCGAGTGCCGGCAGTTTGCGCGCGACGAACGTTTCCAGTCCGCAATTTTCCAGACCTATGGAGTTGAGCATGCCGGCCGGCGTCTCGCATATGCGCGGGGGCGGATTGCCCTCGCGGGGGCAGAGCGTAAGGCTCTTGGTGACGACGCCGCCGATGCGCGACAGGTCCACCACGCCGTCGAACTCGGTCCCGTAGCCGAACGTCCCCGACGCGGTCAGGAAGGGGTTTTTGAGCCTCAGCGGTCCGATGGAAACGCTCAGGTCCACGCGCCGGTCCTCCCCCCCGGTCTTTCGCCCCCGCGGGTAATTGCCTGCCGTGTCCATTTGTGGGCGTAATCCGCATTTTGTGGCGCCATTGCCGTCCTGTTCTGGCGCGCCACTGCTACAGACGGCGGCCGCAGCCCGAACGCGGCAAACAATCACACTCCGCAGCGCCTTTGCGGGCTCCCTATCGCGTCCGATGCTGCGCCGGCCGTCGTCGCCTTTCGCGGCGCACGACGCCGCTCCGCATCCATACCCCGCGCTCCAGGCTGACGCCCGAGCACCGCTACCGGCCGGCGCCGGGCGGCTTCCCCTGGCTCCCGCCAGGCGGCGGCGACGGAGCGGCGGCCGGTCCGGCCCCGGCTCCCGCCTTCCCACGGCCGGACAGCAACGCCTCCGGAAGCAGGTACAGGCCGACGCCGGCGCATATGTAGACATCCGCGAGGTTGAACACCGGCCAGACGCGGATGTCTATGAAATCGAGCACTTTACCCCAGGCAACACGATCAACGGCGTTCCCGGCAGCTCCGGCTATCAGCATGGCGAAGGCCCACAGGTGCAGTGCCGGCGATGATGCCCTGCTGCGCACGTACAGCCATACCAGAAAAGCCACAGCCGCGACGGATATGGCCAGGATCATATGCATGGGGAATATCTCGATGCCGAACGCCACGCCCGGATTGCGCACAGGCGTTATGTGGAGCGCGCCGGGGATCAGAGGATAGGTCTCGGGTCTGCCGGGACCCTCAAGCAGGCCGAAGACGGCGGCCTTCGCGCCCTGATCCAGCACGAGCCCGGCGGTAGCGGCGCCGAAAAACGCCGCGGGCCTTCGAATATCCATCGGGAGGATCACCTCGTCATTCTTCGGCTTCTTCGCCCGCTTCCGGGAAAGTTTTTTCTGCTTCCTCCTCGGCGCGCTCGCGCGATCCTGCGCCTTCCGCCGCGCTTCGGCGGTAATCTATTTTCTTCTGGCAGGCAAGGCATGGGGGGGCGAATGGGAGCGCCTCCAGCCGCGCGTCCCCGACCGCCTTCCCGCACTCCTCGCATATCCCGTACGTGCCGCTCTCGATCTTCGCCAGCGCCGCGTCCACCTTGCGCAGGAACTCGTCCTCGCTTTCCATCGAGAGCATCAGGGTGTCCATGTCGAGGGATTCGGAGGCAGCGTCGGCGTTTTCCCCGGGGATCCTCGATGTGCCTGCAGTTTCCTTCGAGGCCGCGGAATCCTGCGAAAGCGACTCGATAGCATCGAGCAGGGCGCGGCGCTTTTCCAGCAGCATTTCGCGCAGCTTCGCGAGTTTTTCCTCATCCATCGCCGCCCTCTTTCCTCTTTCTCCCGGCAGCAGCTCCCGTCTCCGGAATATTACTCCCCTTCCGAGGCGGCGCCGATTAGACCTGTCCGGGCCGAGTTGTCAAGGAGACGGGCGATATCTCCGGATGCGGGGTGCGGAACCGTTTCCCCGCCGCCGGAGGGACTGTGGCGCGCGCGGAATCCCGTCCCCCCGCTTACAGACCGGGCGCGCGTTCCGTCCTGCGGACCGGATATTTTGTTTTTGCGCAGATCCGGGGTAGCAGTAAATTCGTACGGCGCGCAGCGTGGCGCTTTCGCGACCGTGAATCTGCACCGGGACGGCGCGGCGGTTCGCGCGCCGCGGGCGTTCGCTGGGACGCCACGGCATCGGCCTGGAACTGCGGCGCCCGCGGCCGTCCGCAGCGGTGGAGCGGCGTGGCATCGCCGCGGAATTGTTTGCCGTGCCATATGTTGAGGCGCCGCGGACAGAGCGGACTCATTTGCAGCAGCGCCATTGCTGACCTGTTCGGGCGCACTACTGCAAATAACAGCCGCCACTGAACGCGTCAAACAGTACTTAATTGCTGCCGGTTCGATGCCGGCGCGGCCCGGTTCGCGGAACGGGGCGGAAAGAGGAGGAACGATATGCCCGGCAGAAAATGCGCCAGACGTGTCGGCATACTGACTGGCGGTGGCGACTGCCCGGGGCTGAACGCGGTCATCCGCGCCGTGGGTAAGACGCTGATAAATGAGTGTGGGGTCGAGGTGTTCGGCGTCGAAGACGGCTTCCGCGGCCTGGTGCTCGACCAGGTCAGACCGCTCTCGTACAGGGCCCTGTCGAACATCCTGACGCTGGGCGGTACCATACCTGTCTCTTATACACATCT
>JAOACM010000236.1 GCA_026417845.1 Planctomycetota bacterium
GGATGTTGATGGTCTTGCGGTGCATCGGCGCCGCGAGCAGTTCCGCGCGGGCGCGATCCAGCGTCGAGCCGTCGGGCAGGGTGATCGGCCCGGTTGGGGTTCGCGCAAGCGTGTCGCCCAGCGCCTTGGCCGTCTCGATGACGGCGCCGAGGTCGCCGGCTTCCTTCGGCGATCTCACTATGCGCGCAGTCCCGGATTCGACGCCAGCCGCCACTCCGACGCCCGACATGACTCCGTCCGCCGCGGCGGCCTTCTCCTCTACCCTCCCTATCGCCTCCGGATCATCCGACCTTATTATCTCCGGCACTGGCAGCCGCTGAAGAGCCTGCCAGCGTACCTTGCGCTTCGATATCTCTTTGCGAAGCTCCTCCTGCCGGGACGGGAAGCCCGCCAGCTCGTCCCTGTGGAGGAAGAATATGTCGCGGCCCAGGTCCCACCTTTCGCCCAGCTCCTTCAGTACATCCCGCACAAGAGCCATCGCCATCATGAAGTAGTACTTGCCAGTTTCGCGATAGGGCATGTAGCGCTGCGCCCCGGCCAGGTCCTCGCGGATGTCGCCTTCCAGGGAGCTTGCGCCATGTTCGGCCAGCACCCGCCCGAGCGACTCCTCCGCCGCCTTCCTCTCCCTTTTCTGCCGCTCGTGCAGCTCGATGGGAGAGGGGCCCGCCGAGTTCCTGTAGTTCTCGACGATCTGCTTCGGATACGACGGGTCCTCCGACCATCTCGGTTCGGCCAGTTCAAACTCGCCGACCGCCCTGTGGCCGTACTCCTCAAGGAATCGCTCCAGCGTAAGCTCGCCCCTGGCCACCCGGTACAGCGCGATGTTCTGCTCCAGCGTCCTGTCGCCTTCAAGGCCCATCAGCAGCCTGGTCGTCAGCGCCATGCCTTCGGACGGGCCCAGGATTTCCTGCAGGGCCGCGGCGAGCCTCCCGTGATAATAGGCAGCTATGAACGTAGCCTTGCCCGAGTCGCGCCCGATGTCGTTAAGCAGCTTTTCCCGTTCATCCAGCTCCGCCAGCAGTTCGGACTCGGACATCTTCCGCAGGTCTTTTGCCCGCGCCGCGGCGACCTTCGCGAGGAAAGCAGGCAGGATCTCCTTTTCGAATTCGTCGAGATATTTTGCCGCCGCCTTCCCCATCCGCCTGCCGGCCCGGACCATCCGGTATATGTGCAGCGGCAGTTTGAACAGGAACGCGCCGCCCGCGCGCTCGAAGTTGAACTTCGTCGGGGGGCCTTCGAGCGGGTCGCCGGTGGCCGAATCCTTCCGCTCAAGCTCGTACTCCAGCGGGAAATCGGCGAAGAACAGTTCCGCGTACCTTTCCACATCCACGTATATGCGGCCGGCAATCAGCGTCAGAAAGCCGTCGCGCATGACGTTTTCCGAGGGGGTATAGCCGAGGGAGGTGTATATCTGCCCGAAACCGCCGCGGCCGGACATGAAGCGCCCGATGATATCCCACGTGAGCGGGGTCGGAGCGGGGAGGGTTTCGGCGAGGTTGTGGATGGCCCAGGCGCGGCCCGGCCGGCCTTCCGAAAGCTTTCTTATCCTTTCGATCTCCTCCCTCCGCGCCGCTTCGACGTCCCTGGCGACATCCAGCCCGCGTATCTTCCTGCTCTGCAGCAGCCCGAACCTTCCATCGGCCCAGCCCCACTCCACGTCAACCGGAAAACCGAAGTACTCCTCCACCTTCAGGCCCAGGCGCGCAAGCTCCACGATGCGTTCCTCATCGAGGCACTCGGCGTCCCGTGCGATCATCCGCCCCGGGCTGCCCTCGGACAGCGCCCGGACAGCCACGTCCTTGTCGGATATGCGCTTCTCGACGACCTTGAGCGAATCGCGGTCCACTATGTAGACGTCCGGTTCCACGCGCCCCCGCACGATCGCCTCGCCCAGCCCCATCGAGGCCTCGATTATGATGCGCCTGGCGGACGGGTCGTTCGGGTCGGCTGAGAACAGCACCCCTGAACATTCCGAGGGGAACATCGCCTGCACCGTGACCGCCGTCCCCAGCAGCCCGCGCACGTTGTTCCGCTCGCGGTACTTTATGGCGCGCTCGGATTCCCACGAATCGAAGACCGCGCTTATCGCCTCGCGCAGCATATCCCGCGGGGCCGTCGGAAAGTCCCGGCCGGAAGCGTTCCTGTAGGCGGTCAGTATCGCTTCGCAGCGCGCCCTGGCCCCGGCTCCTTCGCCAAGCCGCATTTCGGCCCCTTCCAGGATACCAGCCTCCACGCCCGACACCGTTTCGGCATACAGGCAGATGAAATCCCTGTAGGCCAGCCAGAAGCCCTCTCTGTCCGGGTAGCAGCTTTCGATGCCGGGGTTCAATCCGACGTTAAGGACCGTATCCATCATGCCGGGCATCGAGACGGCCGCGCCGCTCCGCACCGACACCAGCAGCGGTTTCGGAGCGCTTCCCAGCTGGCGCCCAGTGACCGACTCAAGCCACCCGAGGGCGGTCCGCACCTGCTGCTCAAGCCCCTCAGGCCAACGCTTACCATTGGAATAATAGGCATGGCAGCATGCGGTCCGTATGATGAATCCCGGCGGAACGGCCAGTCCGGCCCGGCTCATCTCCGCCAGGCTGTACCCTTTGCCCCCGAGCACGTCGGGGCCGGGATTGGTCTTATCAGCGGCGCCGGGACCGAAGAAGTATATGTCCGACAGCTCCGGCGGTCTGGAAACCCCGCCTTCTCCGCTCACTTCCCACCCCCCTTGCTTTCCGCCGCCTCTTCAACGGGTGCGCCGACGGCCACCAGCCCGCGGCGCTCGGTCGCCACGAACACGCTCTCCGCGGCCACCACCGGGGACGACAGCGCCCTGCCGATCAGGCCCTGTTCGCCGAGGTTCCACGGCCAGCTTGCCGCCCTCGGATTCCACGCCCCGAACCGCCTGGTCGCCGCGAAGACAAGCGTTCCCTGAGCCAGCGCCGGCGGCCGGAGCCCTTCGCCGACGAACAGCCCGCCTTCGCGCAGCATCCCGCCGTCGCCGGCCCTCAGCGCGAACAGTTTCCCGCCCTTCCCGGCCACGGCTGCGATATCGTCGTCATCGGAAACCGCAACATATCCGGCCGGTTCCTCCGGCAGTCCGCGGGTCCACACCTCCCTGCCGTTTCTGATGCTCCTGCGGGTAACGAAACCTTTATCCGTCCCTCCGGGCGCCCCTGCGTCCGGCGCGCCTCCGGTCGTTCCCCCGGCGCCTCCGCCATCCTTCCCGCCTGCGATGCCGGCAGATCCGCTCCCCGGAGCCCCGGCGGAACCGTCGCCAGAGGCACCGCCTCCCGCGAGCCCTCCGGCGGAACCGCCGGACGCCGCGCAGGCGACGAATACGCCATCCCCGTCCACCGAAGGCGGACCGGCCGGGACGCCGGGCAGCTCGGATGTCCACAGGACCTTCCCCGACGATCCGTGGATGCACAGCAGTTGCGGCTTCGCGCCGGCGACTGCGACGAAGAACATATCCGAGAAAGCGGCGGGGGCGCCGCATATATTCCCCCCGGTCGAAGCGGTCCAGATCTTTCCGCCATCGGAGGCCCGGAAGCAGACGAGAGCGCCGTCCGGAGAAGCGGCCGCGAGCCTGTCGCCATGCATGGCCAGCGTACCGGGCGCGAAGGGACCGGCGACCTCCAGTATCCGGCTGCCGTCGGCCGCGTTCAGGCGGACGGCCTTGTGCGGGCCGCTCTCCGGACCGGCCAGCACCCAGATACTTTCGCCGTTCGCGGCCACGGCGCTCGCGGCCCCTCCGATATCCACCGCCCAGGCCTCCCTGCCGAGCCTGGCGTCAATCCTGGCCAGCAGGATGGCGTCAGGATTCGATGCCGGCCCGCGGGCTGGCAGATACAGCCAGCTCCCGCAGGCGGCGACCGGTCCTTCGACCGCGCGCGGGCGCGAGACCTTGCCCTCGGCGTCCACGTCGCACAGGACGTAATGCCGCCACTTGCGCGGCGCGCCGCGCGCACCGGCCTGGACGGTTGGCAGTCCCATATCGTCCACGGCCCCGCGACGCGCGGCGTTGCCGCCGGCGCCTTCCCATGGTTTCGGCCCGCGCCGCGCCGCGGCGGCCGGGTCTTCCTCCAGACAGAACAGACCGCTGTCCACGGTTCCGACGTACAGGCGGCCTTCGGCGACGATGGGCGACGAGTTTATGCCCTGACCGGGGCTGAGCACCATGGACCATCTGAAGCCCCTCGTCTTGCGGTCCACGCAGAAGACCTTGCCGCTGCCGGTCGAGAGATATACAGCATCGTCCGTGACGGCTGGCGAGGAGACCATGGGCGCGTCGGCGGTGTAAGTTCCGATTATCCGGCCTTCCCTGATATCTACAGCATACAGCCGCTTGTCGCAGCAGGCCGCGTAAGCCGTCCCGTCCTTTATGGCCACGGCGCCTATGACCGTGTCGCCGACGTCAACTTTCCATATCTCGGTTCCGTCGGCCGCCGAGAAGCACCGGATTTCGCCCTTCGGATCCGCCGCGCGATTTATGATATCGCCCTTGCCCATACCCACGATGACCCTGCCGTCGCGGACGGATGGAGAGCTGAAGACGGGGTACGGCATGTCCTTCCGCCAGACGATCCTCCCGGTTTCGGCATCCGCGCACACGACGGCCGGGCCGCCCAGGCCGCAGCCGAAATAGACCAGTTTCCGGACCGCGCCGCCGCCTCCGGCCGCCCCGCCGGCCTTCCCGGCCTCCGCATCCCCGACCTTCAGCTCGACGCCCACCGGCGAGCTTTCCACGTCTACGCACACCGGATCAGGCGCTATGCCTACCCTTGAAGCCCCCTCGATCGGCCGCTCCCTGTTTTCGATCTTCACCGTCGGCTGTTTGCCGGCAACGACGACCCTGCCGACCACTGTCCGCCTGAATCCGTCGCCTATATTGACCGGAACCGCCGAAGCATCCGCGCCCTCCTTCCATTCCTCGATCGCGATTACGACCTGTCCGGCCTCCTCCGCCGTCGCCCCGATGCGTTCCACCGTCCCCGTCGCCGCGACGGTCCTGCCGGCCATCTTCGCCAGTTCGTCCGCCTTCTGCCCTTCCTTCACGTGGTAGACCGGCGTCCCCTCGATGTGCCAGACGACTCTGCCGGTTTCCAGCTCCACGCACCAGACCCCATCGTCGGCCGCGCCGACATATACGCGACCTCCGTATATGCACGGGCTGCTCTCAACGTGGCATGTGGTCTGCTTTGCCCACTTGAGCGCCGGGACTCTGGCCTTCCCGGTCCTCACCGGTTCCAGGTCCAGACATATGATCCTGCTGTTGAAGTCAAGGTGGTAGCCTTCGCCCACAGCAAGGTATTTGCCCTGCTGCGGGGACCCGTCGGGATTCCGCGGCAGCGACAGCAGTTCGCCTCCGACCGCCGGGCTGGAATAGATGGGCAGCAGCTTCGTCGGCAGCCCCTGGCCCGTCCACCGCCATACCTCGCCGCCGGTCTGCGTGTCGCGGCAGTAAACGGAGCCCGAGTCCCCGAACGGCGAGAGCGTGCCTATGGATACGTAGACGCGGTTGCCGACCACGCAGGGGGATGAGTCCACGCGGTCCAGTTTGTTTTCCTGTTTCTTCCATGCGACCCTGGCCCCCTGGAGCGGTCCCTTCGCTCCCTCCACCGCCCCGGTGCGTTCGGCGCCGCCCCGGTAACACCACCACGCGGCCCCGACCTTTTCCGCCGCATAGCTTCCCCTGCCGATCCGGCCGATGCCCCAGACGCCAAGAGCAATGAACGCGACCAGCCCGGCCGAAAACAGCTTGTGAGTCCACAGGTAACGGAACAGAACTTTATAGGTATTGGGCTTCAGGACGGCCATCAGTGTGGCGCCGAGTATGGCCAGGAGTTGCGGGAGCACCGCGGCCAGCGCCTGCATGGCCGGCAACGCCGGCAGTATGACGGCCGGATCGTACTGGAAATCCGGAATCGCACCTCCCCAGCCTCCGGCGCCCGGAACGGTCAGTACGCCGGCAAATGTAGCGGCGCCCGGCAACAGTAATCCTCCCAGCGGAATATGAAACGGGAAGTCCGTCATTGCGTCTCGCCCCCGCTTGCGGCTTCCGGGATCGTTCGCGCCGCGCGACGGCGCCGTCCACTCTGGCGTCCGCCGGTCCTGCGCGCCGGTTCGCGTCGCCTGGAGCCTGTCCGGTCCGGAAATCTCGTAATTGCCTGCCGGGTTCAGACAGGAGGAGCTACACGTAGTAGCGCACCCCGGGCGGAACGGCGATAGCGCTGCCCATATGCCCGGCGCCCGCGCCCCCCGTGCCCCCGCGCCCCACGCACATACGAGGCGGCAGACAGTTGCGAAACCTCCAAATGAACCAAGTGAGCGGCTGCGGCCCCCCTGGCCGCTGCAAGGTTTTGGGACAAGCTCTTACTCGGCCGGCAACACGAAGCGTATCGGTTTGTCCTCCAGCTCGAACTTCTTTTCCTGCTCCCTGCCGCCCGGCATCCGCCACCTGATCGTGACCTCGCCCGGCGTGGTCCTGCCAAAAAACGCCTCGCTCACACCCGGCGCCACCGCCCAGGCGCCAAGCGGCATGCGGTCGTTGCGGGCGCTGACCGTCACGGGGCCGGCGAAGCTGCCGCCGGGCGCCAGCACGACGCGGACGACCAGCGCCGCACCCTCGCCGGAGGCCTGCTGGAGGACGAAAACTCTGCCGTCCGGCAGGACGAGCGCCATGTCCTGCCAGCCGTCTCCGTTAAGATCCGCGAGCACCCCCCCCTGCTGCCCGTTAAGAGCGTCGGGGATGATCTGCGCCTCGGCTATGTCAATCGGCTGATGCGCGTGGCCGAAGCTCCGGAAACCCCGGTTGAAGAAGACCTGCGCGCCCATCTCCGAATATGCCAGAAATATGTCCTGGCGCCCGTCGCTATTGATGTCGCATGCGTTGCCCATGATGCAGCCAGGCTTGGATATGTAGGAGAACTCCCCGCATATGAAGAACTCGTTGGTGAATTTCCCTCCGCCGGCGTTCTGCCACACTCTGGGGCTGTCTTCGGCCATAGTCAGGACGTCGAGCCTGCCGTCGGCATCG
>JAOACM010000237.1:0-1585 GCA_026417845.1 Planctomycetota bacterium
GGGCGCGCCTGCCGAACCGATCGTCTTTCGACAGGTCGCCTTCAGCACAGACCAGCACCTCTTCGTCTTTTATCCCGCATGAAGCGAGCAGTCTCGCGATGGCCGGATCCAGTGTGACAGACTTGCTCTCGCCTCCATTCCCGGCGGTCGTCTCCGGGCCGGTTTCGGCGAGCTTCTTTGCACCGTGGAGGCCGCCGTGGCCGCCTCCCCCCCCGCCTCTTCCGCGTCCGCCAGTCCCCGGCAACCCGGTTCCCTCCATCCGCTCCAGGCCGCCCCCGCCCCCGCGCGGCCTTTTCGTCTATTCGCCCCCCCGTCCGGCCTCTATTGTATCCGGCCGGCCGCGTACGTTCAGATCAAGAACGGGGATCCGGTCGCGACGTCCCCAGCCAGCGGGGTCTTTCAGTTCTTCCTCTGAAAGGCATCGACACCGAGGGGGCTTACTCGCTATGCTGTCCTCTCCGAGAGAACGGCCCGTTCAGGGCCAGTCTCCCAGAACCGTCGAATCGGAGGGAGTGCACGACCGTAACTCGGAGCCCGGGATGTGCGGGGCTGGAGATCCGATTCGCCACTGCTCGTCCTGTTCTAAGTGCCTATCCAGGAACTTCCTTCCGTACCGTGGTACTCGCTGAGCGCATAAGCTGCGCGGCAACAGGTTTTCGGATAGACTCTAAGGGCGCGGACCGGATATGCGCCTTGGCGCATCTCCCGCGGGCCGCGCCGGAACTTTGCATTTACGGCCATGCACCCTCACCATGCCGCCGGTCAAAAAGATCGTTGACCGTGCCGGCCGGCCCAAACATATTTCCCGCCATGCGGTTTGCGAACTCAACGCCTGGAGGCGCCGATGGAGGAACGGACCGGGAAGGTTTCCCGGCAACGGTGCGGGCGGCGATCGAAACGATGCGGGAGTGGTGCAGGGGGCGCAGCTGGGCTGTGCGCCTGCCACTGCTCGCATATTTTGCCTGGGTGGGCGTGCGGCAGGTCATGGAACCATCCTGCTGGAGTCTGTTTGCTCCGTTGAACCTTGCAATCCACGAGGCCGGACATCTGCTGTTCAGGTTCGACGGGGAATTTCTCTGCGTTGCCGGCGGCACGCTCCTGCAGCTTGCCGCGCCGGCGGCATCGGCCGCCATGTTCATCCGCCAGCGGGACTATTTCGCCGTCGCGGCCTGCTCCGGGTGGCTCAGCACCAACCTTTACGATGTCGGGGTCTACATGGCCGATGCCCGGGCGCAGGCGCTTGATCTGGTCACGGTCGGTGACCCGCAGGGGCCGATCCGCCACGACTGGAACTACATGCTGGGCGCACTCGGCCTTATCGAACACGACCGCTCCCTCGGGTGGCTCGTCCGCCAGGCAGGGTTGCTCGCGATGCTGGTCTGCCTTGCTGGCGGCGGATGGCTGCTGTGGAACATGTTCGTCGCGGAGCGCACCGGGCGGAAAGCCGGGGGCGATCCGCCGTAATTGTTTGCCGCGTTCGAGCGGCGCTACTGTAGCAGCGCGCCTGAATGGTGCCACAATGGCTTTACTACGAATGGGTTCGTTCCGACCGGCTGCAACTCCGCATATGGGCACGGTAAACAAT
>JAOACM010000237.1:1595-7017 GCA_026417845.1 Planctomycetota bacterium
CCCGGGGATATCCGGCGGCGCGGCCGCCGGTCGCCGCCTCGGGGCGCGACGCGGGGTCCCGCCACGGGAGCTGCGGACTTTTTCAGGCGGAGATATGCCGGCCGGCCGCGGGCCCGCCGGCCCGGAACGGCAGCGCGGACGCGTCACAGGATGTAGCGAGTCAGGTCTTCGTCCTTGAGCAGCGGCTCCATCTTCCCGCTTACATAGGCCTCGTCTACCGTGATCGTCTCCCCCTTGCGTTCGGGAGCTTCGAAGGAAATGTCCTCCAGCAGCTTTTCCATCACGGTATGCAGCCTCCGCGCGCCGATGTTCTGGCCGATGCGGTTGGCCCTGGCGGCCGCGCGCGCGATGGCCCTTATGGCGTCCGGTGCGAATTCCAGCTTTACCCCCTCGGTTTCGATGAGCGCCGTGTACTGCCTGGTCAGTGCGTTCTGCGGCACGGTAAGTATCCTGGCAAAATCATCCTCAGTCAGATCGTTCAGCTCGACGCGGATGGGAAACCTGCCCTGCAATTCCGGCAGCAGATCGCTGGGCTTATGCTGGTGGAACGCGCCGGTCGCTATGAACAGTATGTGATCGGTCCTGACCACGCCGTACCTTGTGACGACCGTGGTCCCCTCGACGATCGGCAGCAGGTCGCGCTGCACGCCCTCGCGGGAAACATCCGGCCCGTGCTCGCGCCCCGAAGACACGATCTTATCTATCTCGTCTATGAATATGATGCCGAGGTTCTGGGCGGCGTCCAGGGCGTCGCGGGCGATGGCATCCTGGTCCACCAGCTTATCCTGTTCCTCCGTCAGTACTATCCTGCGCGCCTCGGCCACCGTCGTCCTGCGTTTCCTGGTGCGCTTCGGCATCATCCTTCCGAGGGCTTCCTGCATTTCGAGTCCGAGCTCCTCGCCGCCGACCGCTCCGAACAGGCCCGCGATCCCCTCGGGGGCCATAGCGACCTCCAGCTCTACTTCGTGCGACTCGAGCTCGCCGCGCCTGAGCCTTCTGCGGAGCTTGTCGCGGGCCGACGAATGGGGATCGCCGCCGTCTTTCTCTCTGAACGCGCTCGGCCTGGGCAGCAGCAGATCCAGCAGCCGCTCCTCGACGGCTTCCGAAGCCTTTGCCTCCACCTCGGCCCGTGCCCTCGCCTGTGCCTGGGATATTGCCACCTTGACCAGGTCGCGCACCATTGACTCCACGTCGCGCCCGTGGTAGCCGACTTCGGTGTACCTCGACGCCTCGACCTTCAGGAACGGCGCGCCGGCCAGCGCGGCCAGCCTCCGGGCTATCTCCGTCTTGCCGACGCCAGTCGGTCCGATCATCATGATGTTCTTCGGCGCGACCTCGTCGCGGAGCGAGGGGTCAAGCCGCCGCCGCCGCCAGCGGTTCCTGAGAGCTATCGCGACGGCCTTCTTGGCGGCATCCTGTCCCACGACATGCTTATCGAGCTCTGCGACGATCTCCCGCGGCGTCATCTCCTCGCTGCTCTTGCGTACCAGAACGCCGCGATATTCCTCCCGTCCGGCACCAGTGTCCTTCGGCATCGCATCTCCTCTTCAGGGAAAGTGGGAGCGGCTGTTTTCTGAAGGCGGGACCTGCCGGAGGCCGTCCGATATTTCGAGCGCCTTCGCGAACCCGCTTCCGGGAAACTCCCGCCGCCGCGCCAATGTCCGGCGCAGATAAGCCGTGCCCGATTGCCGCTGAGTGCCCTTCCCGGCGTCGCGCCCATGCCCGCGTCGAACGATCCGCGGCGCAACCGGGCCGGGTTCCCGTTCCGGTGCAGTCCGGTCGCCTCCGTTGCGCTCCGCACGGGAGCTCCATCTCGCCGGCAGCCCCGCGCGCGAAAACATATTGTGCCTCCATGGCTGCTCGCGAAAAGCGTAGATTTACGGAGCGGAGCGCCCGGGCGCCTACGGCGGCCCGTGACAATCGTTTCCCCCCTTACGGATCAGCGTATGACGGGCAACAGGACGATGGGGCCGCATGCCATCTCTTCAGGAGAGGAACGCGAATGCCAGACCGGCATATGCGTTTCCTCGCCGGCGGCGAATCCATGGGTGGGGACGCAGCGAGTGAGGGCTTCAGATATGGCTGCCAGTCTCCAGATAAAGCTCCTCGTGACGCCTCAGGAATTCGCGCAGGGCGAAGCGCTCCGCGACCAGCCTGCGTCCGGCCCCGGCCATCCTGCAGCGCCGCTGCGGATCCCTGAGCAGCGATATGACAGCCCCGGCAATGGCTCCGGTATCCTCCGGCGGGACGAGTATCCCGGTTTCTCCGTCGGAGACAGCGTCCGAATTGCCCGGCACGTTTGTGGCCACGACCGGCAGCCCCGCAGCCTGCGCCTCCAGCAGTACGTACGGCATGCCCTCATAGAGGGACGACAGCACGAAAACGTCGAAGGCCGGATACAGTCGTTCTGCGTCCTCCCGGTGGCCGAGGACCAGCAAGCGATCCGCCAACCTCAGGGAGGAGACCTGCGATCTTACCTGGCCCTCCAGCGGACCGCCTCCGATCAACACAAACCTTGCTTCCGGTTCCGCATCGGCCACGAGCCGCGCGGCCTCCACGAACCTCCTGACCCCCTTCTGCGGTGCCAGTCGCGCAACCATCCCGACAACCGCCGCACCCTCCCCGATGCCCAGCTCCCGCCGGATTTCAGCGCGCGTCTCCGGCCTGAACAGCACCGCATGGTCCACTCCATTCTCGATCAGGCGTATTCTTTCCGGCGGCGCCAGGCCGGAGGCGACTATCAGATCGCGCTGCGAGGGGCCGACCGCCACGAACATGTGGCATCTCCCGGCGGCAAACCGTTCGGCGGCCATGTATGCCCATCGTCGCGTTCCGCGCGCCCACTGGAAAGCGAACGTGTGCGGCGTATGGACGATCCGGGGCACGCCAGTCGAGCTTGCCGCGAGCCGGCCGAGGAATCCTCCTTTCGAACCGTGCGTGTGCACGATATCAGGGCGAAGCGATTTGATTGCGGCCTGGAGCGTTCGGAGGGCACGGAAGTCTGCAACCGGAGATATTTCCCTTCCCATGCGAATCAGAGATACGATCGCCCCGCGCGCCTGGAATTTGCGCACATCTTCGGCGAAGCCCGGTTCGCCCCTGTCGCCGAGCAATGCCGCGATTTCGAACTTGCCGGAAGGCAGGCCGAGTATCAGGTCGCGGAGGTGCTTGCGCACTCCGCCGGCCGTCGCCTCGCAGATGTAGCAGATCTTCAGCCGTCCACCAACCAAGACCGCACCTCCCAGCCCGTGGTTTACCCGTTCAGCCCCATGACTGCCTTCGCCACCTTCTTACATCCCCGACGCCCTGAGCCTCGCAGCCCTCCATCTCATAGCTGCCGCCGGATCGGGTCCCGATGGACCGCAGCGGACATCCTGCTGGTCTTTCCGCGCGAAAATCGCCTCAAATAAGCGCAGACCTGAAATGCGGGGCGGCCGGGCCTTTTCGCATAAGCCCTTGCGAGACATCGGCTTGCGCCCCGCTTCCCCGCGCATTATGCGACAAAGTCTGCTCCACTGCAAACTGTTTAAATTTTTCGCCGCTGAGGGCGCCGGACGGCGCGGTCGAAACGACAGTAGATAAAATCCCGGCCTCGGATATGCTTCCGGCCCATGCTACGTTACGCAACAACGATATTCCTGGGGGCGTTCCTGCTCTTCCAAGTCCAGCCTATCGTGGGCAAGGCCATACTGCCCTGGTTCGGCGGTACGCCGGCGGTCTGGACCACATGCATGATGTTCTTCCAGATCCTGCTCTTGGGCGGCTACGCCTACGCCCACCTGCTCGCCGCCTGGCTGCCGCTTCGGACGCAAGGCTTGTTGCACCTTGCCCTTCTCGGTATGAGTTTGGCCGCGCTGCCGATAATGCCGTCAGAAGCATGGAAGCCCGCCGGGGAGGGATCGCCGGTTGCGCGGATACTTGCGCTGTTGGCCGTCTCCGTAGGCGCGCCGTATTTCATGCTTTCGACCACCGGGCCGCTGCTCCAGGCATGGTTCCTCCAGGAGCATCCCGGCCGGTCGCCCTACCGGTTGTACGCCCTCTCGAACGCCGGCTCGCTTCTAGGCCTGCTGGGGTACCCGTTCCTCATCGAACCGTCCCTTGATTTGCACATGCAAGGCGTCGTGTGGGCGGGCCTGTACGTCCTGTTTGTCGGCATCTGCGGCTTTTCGGCATGGCGGATCGCGTCTCTTCAGGAGGCGCTTGGTCCCGGGGCCGCGGCCGATACGGCCACCCTGGGACGGATGGCAATCCCCAATAGAGGAACGGAGAGCGGATCGGCGGCTGCAGCCCGTGGAGTTGCCGTCAGGGCGGCGGCCTCGCCGGGAGGAACCGAAGCGTCGCGGGCGGCGGGGATGGCGGGAGGATCCTCCCTGGCGGCCCGTCCCGGGGCGGAGGGAGGTTTGGCTGAGGCCGCCGGGGCGTGCGGAGGCTGCGAGGCGGGATCGGTATCGCCGGAACGCAGCATCGCTCCGGAAGCGCCGTCTGTATTCCAGCAGGCGATGTGGTTCGGCCTGGCGATGTTTGGCTCGCTCATGCTGCTCGCCACCACCAACCAGATATCTCTCGACGTGTCAGTCGTGCCGTTCATGTGGGTCGCGCCGCTGAGCCTGTATCTGATCTCGTTCATAATAAGTTTCGAGCGCGAACGCTGGTACTGGCGGCCGGTGTGGTTGCCCCTGCTGGCCATTTCGGCGGCCGGCGCCTGCGTGGTGTTGTGGCGGGGGGTGTATGCTTCCGTTCTCGTCCAGGCGCTTGTGTACCCGGCGACGATGTTCTGCTGCTGCATGGCCTGCCACGGCGAGCTTGCCAGACTGAAGCCGTCCGGAAGATACCTCACGAGGTTCTACCTGATCATGGCGTCAGGCGGCGCGGCCGGCGGGATACTCGCCGCCGTCGCGGCGCCGAACCTCCTGTCAGGCTTCTGGGAATACCACATATCCTGGGCGGGGGCTTGCCTGCTGGTGGCGCTCGCGGTCATCGCGGACCTGCGGCCGGCGGCCCGACCGGCCCCCCCGCGGGCATTGGCGGGCGTGATTGCGGCATCCGCGGCGGCCCTTCCGCTCTGGGCAGCGCTCGTCGCCACGCTCTGGCTCCATTACCGGGACCAGCGCAAGTGGGTGATTGCGAGCGCGCGAAACTTCTACGGAGTCCTGCGCGTAAAGACGACATCTTCGGGAGGCAAAGACGGCCTGACGCTCGTCCACGGCCGCATCGCGCATGGGTTCCAGTTCGACGAAGGCGAATACCGGAACAAACCGATATCGTACTTCTCTCCGGAAAGCGGCTTCGGGAAGGCAATGCTGTACCTCAGGACAAGGGCCGGGCGTGAGGGCGCGAAGGGCCTGCGGATCGGAGTCCTGGGGCTCGGCGCCGGATGCATGGCGGCGTGGGGTGAGGATGGCGACCATATGAAGTTCTATGA
>JAOACM010000238.1 GCA_026417845.1 Planctomycetota bacterium
GGGACCGGGCTGCACGCCCCCATATCGGAGGATTGCATATGCCGCCAGAATCGGCTGTTACTCAACGGGCCTACACGCTGAGGCTTGCCAGAGCGAAGGGAGACTGTTCATGCGGGAAGGACGACTGCTCCTGCTGGCGCGAGGCCCTGTGGAAGACCCACGTGGCCGTAAACAGGGGCGCGAAGGTCTTCGGCGACTGGCTGCTGACGCTTCGCGGGGGCCTCGACCACAAGCTTGCGGACGCCAGGATGCCCCAGGGTAAAAACAAGCCCGATCGCAACCCGACGCCGGAGCGCAGGGACCGCCGTATCGTCCTGGCATTGTCGTGGCTGTCAGTGGAATCCGAACGCGGCGCGCCGGCCGATTATATCGTTGCGCGGGGCACCGACGACGATGAGACGCGCAGAAGCAGGCTCGAAGAAGCCCTGCGGGACATCCTGAAGCAACGCGGAGTTCAGGACAACGGGGAAATCCAGGGCTGGGTAAATGACTGCCTCCCCTCCCTTTCCTCAAAAATCCGCGAAGATGCCGTATGGGTCAACCGGAGCAGGGCGTTCGAGGAAAAGATCGGTAAATATATGTTGCGCGATGAGATATGGGATATGTTGCTGCCGTTCTTCGGAAGCAAAAAAATCTATTTTTCAATCGAGGAAACGTCTGAAGAAGGTGATTCGGAAGAACCGGAAGAAAAAACGAAGGACCTGGCTCTGAAAGCCGGAGGCTGGCTCAGCAGCCGCTTTGGAGTCGGCAAGGGTGCCAATTTCGATCGGATGAGTCGCGTATATCGTAAAATAGTCGAATGGGCTGAGAGCCCGGACAGGAAAATCGGAACCGGCCGCGAAGCGATATCTGACATTGCCAGGACGCTTTCGGATTTCAATCCGAAATCTCATGACTTAAACGGGATCCTGAACCTGATAAGCGGCCCTGGATATAAGAGCGCGACGCGAAATATCCTTAAAGCCATCCACGACAAAGGCCAGCTGAAACAGGAGGACCTGAAAAAACTTCGGGATTCCGCCGAAAAGGATGCTTCGAAATGCAGCCAGAAGATCGGAGAGAAAGGGCATCGGGAGTACTCCGACAAAATACTGTCGGATGTCGAAAAAGAGATCGGTTGGACTTATCTGCGAGACGCCAACGGCAGAAACGTTTTTACGGGGCAGAGAGATTCGCTCCCTGACGGGTACGATTTCAGAAAGTGCAGGCATTTCGAGTTTGCCGTCATGCTCGACCATGCCGCCAGGCGCGTATCGGCTGCTCACACGTGGATAAAAAGGGCCGAGGCGGAACGGCGCGAGTTCCAGGAGAACGCGCGGAAGATCGGCGACGTTCCGCAAAACGCCAGAGAATGGCTCGACGCCTTCTGCAGGGCGAGATCCGGCGGCAGCGGAGCCGCGGGCGAATACCAGCTCCGGCCTCGCGCTATAGACGGATGGGAAAAGGTCGTCAGGGCGTGGGAGCGGTGCGCCTCGAAAGACGAGCGCGTCGAGGCGGCCGCGATGGTACAGGCCGAGTGCCAGGAAGCCGATGATAAGTTCGGCGATATCCAGCTCTTCACGGCTCTGGCGGAGGATGACGCAAGGTGCATATGGCAGAAAGATGACGGAACCGCCGATCCGGAAATCCTGAAGAACTACGTCCTGGCGACCGTGGCGGATCGCAACAGGCAACGCTTCAAGGTCCCGGCCTATCGCCATCCCGACCCGCTCCTGCATCCGGTCTTCTGCGACTTCGGCAATTCCAGATGGAGCATAAAATTCGCCGCCCATCTGGCTGCCGGGACGGAAGCAGGGAGAAAGGGCCAGAACCGCGAATGGATTCGGGACCTGCAGGCGGTAAAAATCGGTCTGTGGGACGGCAACAGGCTGGAGGAGATGTGCCTCCGATGGAGAAGCAAGCGATTGAAGAAGGACCTGGCCCTGGATCGCGTGAACGCAACCGGCATTGCCGTCACCCGCTCCGACAGACTGGGCCGCGCAGCGGCGGACGCCGGCAGGGACGCCACCGTGCGGATATTGAACGTTTTCGACGAAAAGCACTGGAACGCCCGCCTGCAGGTTCCGCGGGAGCAGCTTGATGCCATCGCCGTCCACCTGAAGAAGTCGGGCGGGGATTCCTCAGTATGGGACGTGTCGGGATGGGACGAAAAAGCGCGGAAGATGTTGGATCGGCTCGAATGGCTGATAACGTTTTCCGCAAGGTTGCGGCAATCGGGGCCATGGCCGGATTACGCCGCACAATTTTCCGGCGAGGCAGATCCAAGACCCTTCGTCGGGCGAAACGGCGAATGCGCCGTCAGGTACTCATGCAACAAAGATCGCGGAAATATGGCGAAACTCGTCCTCTCCCGCCTCCCCGGTCTCCGCGTGCTTTCCGTGGACCTGGGCCACAGATGCTCCGCCGCCTGCGCCGTGTGGGAGGCGATATCGGCTGACCGGATGAAGGAGGACTGCCGCGCCGCAGGCCGCGACGGACCGAAGCCGGAAGACCTCTACATCCATCTGAAGACGAAAGGAAGCGACGACAGGGAAAGGACAGTCATATACCGCCGCATCGGCGCGGATAAGCTGCCGGACGGCAATCCGCACCCCGCTCCGTGGGCGCGGCTCGACCGGCAGTTCCTCATAAAACTTCAGGGCGAGGAACGCGAGGCGCGAAAGGCGAACGCGAACGAGATAAAGCTGGTCAGAGAACTGGAGGAAAAACTCGGCCGCCGGCGGAGCGATGAAGATCCGCTCCCCAGCCGCGTGGACGAACTGATGTCCGAGGCGGTCCGGACCGTCCGCCTGGCCCTCCGCCGCCACGGAGACCGCGCCCGCATCGCCTTCGCCATGAAGGCCGGATACAAACCGATGCCCGGCGGCCGCTGCTATTACTTCGGAGAGGCGAAAGACGCTTCGGCCGGTGACGACGGAAACAGGAGGCGCGAAAAGCACGTCGAATTCCTGCTGGACGCTCTGCTGCTCTGGTACGAACTGGCTTTTTCCGGCAGGTGGACGGACGGGAGGGCGAAACAGCTGTGGGAAAAGCACATCGCCGGGCTGGAAGGATATCGGCAGCCCGATGCCGCGCCGGAAGACGCCGCCGCCGGTGACCGGAGAGAAAAACGCGAAGCGAACCGCGAAAGGCTGCGCCCGGTCGCCGGTGCGCTCGCGGCAGACGCGAACCTCCGCCAGTTCCTCCACGGCGAATGGCGGGAGCGATGGGAGGATGACGACGGCAGCCCGTCGAAGCCCGGAGGGATGGGACAAAGGAATACGGAGGACACCGGCTGGTACGGAATCCTGCGACGCCTCAGGGACTGGATCCTGCCGCGACCCGCAAAAGCCGGGGCGGGCCCCGGAATCCGCCGCGCAGGCGGACTCTCGATTACGCGCATCGCGACCATGAAGTCGCTCTGGCAGATACAGAAGGCCTTCCACATGAGGCCGCATCCGGACGATCCGCGGAAGAATGTCCCCGCGAAAGGCGATGAGGCGCTCAGCAACTTCGGCCGGAGAGTTCTGGACGCCATGGAGCGCATGCGCGAGCAGCGCGTAAAGCAGCTCGCCAGCCGGATAGTCGAGGCAGCCCTGGGCGTCGGCAGCGAAAGCAGAAAGCACTGGACGGACGGGTCGAAACGCCCGCGCGAGAGGATAAAAGATCCGCGCTTCGCGCCCTGCCACGCCGTCGTCATCGAAAACCTGGCCCGTTACAGGCCCGAGGAGACCCGCACGCGCCGCGAAAACCGCATGCTCATGTCCTGGGCCGCGCGCAACGTCAGGAAATATCTCGCCGAAGCATGCGTGCTCCACGGGCTGCACCTGCGCGAGATCAGCCCGGCCTATACGTCCCGCCAGGACTCGCGCACCGGTGCCCCGGGCATCCGCTGCCAGGATGTGCCCGTCAGCGAGTTCGCGAAATCGCCATTCTGGCGGAAACAGGTCGCCGGGGCGCAAAGGAGAAGAGAAGAGGGCAGGGGCGACGCCCGGGACCGCTTCCTGCTCGACCTGGACAGGAAGTTCCAGAACATACCCGCGGACGGGTCGAAGGGCGCAGGAACGGTCCGCATCCCGCTCAGGGGCGGCGGAATATTCGTATCGGCCGCTCAGGACTCGCCGGCCGCCAAAGGCCTGCACGCCGACCTCAACGCCGCCGCCAACATCGGCCTGAAGGCCCTGCTCGACCCCGACTGGCCCGGCAGGTGGTGGTACGTACCATGCGACCCGGTCACGCTCATGCCCTGCCACGATAAGACGAAGGGTTCGAAGGCCATCCCGGACACCCCCCTCGGCTCTCCGCGGGCCGCCCGGAAGGAGCGCGACGGAGCCGTCAACCTCTGGCGCGACATCTCCCCGCGGGAGATTTCGGGAGGAGACGGCTGGCGCGAATTCAAGCCGTACTGGAACGACGTTACGAAGAGGGCAGTGGACATCCTGCGGAAGGCGGCCGGTCTGCCGGAAGACCCGGGCGCCGGCGGCTGAGGCCGGCCGCGCGCCGGATCCGGCCAGGCAAAGGAGGCCGCCCCATGGACGAGTACCTCTGGCCGGCCCGCAACGTGGCAGAATATGCCTACTGCCCGAGGCTCTTTTACATCATGGAGGTGGAGGGCGTATTCCTGCCCAGCGCCGATACGGAGAAGGGCGCCGCGATCCACGCGCGGACCGATAAACCGACGCCGGAAAGAGATGGCGAAGACGGAGAGGACCCGGACAGGCCGAAGGCGGTGCGGAAGCTGACCCTGTCCAGCACGAAGCTGGGGTTGACGGCCGTCCTGGATATCGCCGAAATATCCGGCGACTCCGCCGTCCCCATAGAATACAGAAAGGGACGTCCGAAGCGCGTTTCGCTGACCCCTCCTCCGGAGGATCCGGACGACTCCGACCGTCCCTCGCTTCCCTGCCCGGAGCCATGGCCGACGGACCGGATACAGGTCGGATTTCAGGCGATCCTCCTGGAAGAGGCCGGCTACAGGGTCCCGAAGGCCATACTGTACTATGCCTCGGAAAAGCTCCGCCTCGAGGTCCCCGTTGACGATGCGCTGAAATCCGAGGCGATGGCGACCCTGGAGGCGGCCAGGAAGTGCGCCGCCGGTCCCAGACCCCCGCCGCTGATCAACGACCCCCGCTGCGTCCGTTGCTCGCTCCAGCCCATCTGCCTGCCGGACGAGATCAATCTGCTGAAAACGCAAGAACCTTCCGAAGAGCTGACCCCGCGGAAAATATGGCCGCCCCTCGACGGCGGAATCCATGTCGTGGCCGCCGTCAAAGGCGCGAAGATCGGCGTCAGGGGCATGACGATAACGGTGACCGACCCGGACGGCGCCGTGCTCAGGGAAATCCCGCTGGTCGGCGTCGAAAGCCTCTCCCTGCTCGGTCCCGTCCAGCTTTCGACGCAGGCGATACACGCGCTGGCCGACAGAGGCGTGCCGGTGGCATGGCTTTCGGCCGCCGGAAGACCCGTCGCCATCCTCGACCCGCTCGACTCGGTCAGCGCCGCCGTCCGCCGCGCCCAGGTCCTGAAACTGGAGAAGGAAGAAAGCCGCCTGGATCTGGCGAAAGCCCTGATCGCCGCGAAAATCGCCAACCAGCGCACCATGCTCATGCGGAATATCCAGGACCCTCCGGCCGAAGCGGACTCCGGGCTGGCCGCGGAAATCGAGGGAACGAGAAAGGCGGAATCCATCGAGGCCGTCAGAGGCCACGAAGGACGGGCCGCGGCCGTCTACTTCGCCCACTTCGCGAAAATGTTCAAGGGAAAAGTCGCCGCGGAATTCGATGCCAACGGCAGACAGCGCCGCCCGCCGCCGGACCCCATAAATGCCTGCCTCTCCCTGGCCTATTCCATGCTCACACACGAATGCACAGCAGCCCTCCGGCTGGCCAGACTGGAACCATCCATCGGCGCCTACCATGTCTCCAGACCGGGCCGTCCCGCCCTCGCGCTCGACCTGATGGAACCCTTCAGACCGATAATAGCCGACTCCATCGCCGTCACGGCCTTCAACAGGGGCGAACTGACCGAAAACCATTTCCAGAAAACCTCCGCGGGCTGCGTGATGACCGGCGACGGACGCAGGGCATTCTTCTACGCCTACGGCCGCAGGATGGATACCGAGGTGACGCATCCGGTGTTCGAGTACCGGCTGAGCTACAGAAGAATGCTCGTCCTGCACGCACGTATGATAGCGGCCTGGATGCTCGGCGAAATATCCAGCCTCTCGTTCCTGACGACGAGATGATACGAGGAGAAACGCCGTGCGACGATGCTGTCTGGTCTGCTACGACATACGCGACCCGAAAAGACTCAGGCGCGTCCTCAAGGTCATGAAAGGCTATGGAGAACACTGGCAGTTCTCGGTCTTCTTCTGCGTCCTGAGGGATATAGACCGCGTCAGGATGCAGACCGATCTCGAGGCGGAAATGAACCTGAAGGAAGACCAGGTCCTGATAGTTGACCTCGGCCCGGACGAACGCGACGCCAGGGAATCCGCGACGGTGATAGGCCAGCCCATGCCCCAGCCGGAAGGCAGCATGGTCGTTATCGCATGATCTTGCCTCTTGACGTGCAGCCGGCTCTGGTGTATTGTTAGTGATGTCCCTACAGGGGGCTTATCCTGCCGCGGTATGTGTCTCCGCCTTCAATGGCCTTGGCACCGCGGGGTTGTTCGAATGTGCGCCGGTGGTATGCGCAGGCTCCTTGACAAGAGAACCGGCCGGGAAAGCCATCGCGAGCGCGACGGTGGTGAAGGCCTGCGTATAGCGCGCTCGATAAACCGGAAGGCCCTGATACGAAAAAAGTTGTGACTGGGGAGGGTTCGAAGACTGAATGAGCGGGGAGTCAAAAATGGCTCGCGCTCGAAAACCCGATTATAATTCCTTCCCCAACAGCAGGTTACGGATGCAGCTGTCGCACCGGCTGGCGCGCACTCGAACGACTGACACTTCGGCCGAATTCGAAGTTCTGGCGCAGAACGATGTCGCACCGGCTGGCGCGCACTCGAACGACTGACACTATGC
>JAOACM010000239.1 GCA_026417845.1 Planctomycetota bacterium
GGATATGTACCCGGGGCGCGTCCCCTGCGGGTCGCTCCAAGACCCTGCATTTACGGTAATGCGCCCCGGTCAGGTTACGGCTGCTATTTGCAAGGGGTACGCCGCGGCGATATACGCCGGAATGGGGCAGCATTAGCGCTGCAATAAGCGGATACGCTCAGGTGCTGCGCCGAAAACATATGGGCAGGGTAAACAACTGCCTTATGGCGAGCAGGGGCTTGGTCCTCTGGCGCGGGGCGCTCCCGGTCCGGGCAGACGGCAATCCGACGCCTGGTGCTCGGACGTCGCCCCGGCGGGGCGGAGGATTGCGATGAACCGGTGGACGGTAGCGATCCGGAGCCTCGCGTTCTATCGCCGTTCGGCCGCGGCGACCGCCATAGGCGCAGCCGTCGGGACCGCGGCGATCGTCGGATCGCTGATCGTCGGCAACTCGGTGCGATTGAGCCTGCGGGAGTCGGCGCTTGAGCGGGTGGGTCGCGCTGAATTCGCGGTCCGTTCGGAGGCGTATTTCCCGGAGGACCTGGCCCGCCGCGTCGCGGAAAGGCCGGAGTTCCGGGCCGAATTCGAGGCGTGCGAACCGGTCATCGTGCTGCGGGGTTCGGCAAGACGGGCCTCGGCAGTGGCGGAGGCGGCTGTCGGAGGAGGCCGGGAGACGGACCCCGCGGCCTCGGTCGTTGCGCAGGACCGCCACGGCGGGGCGGCGGGCGTATCGGTAGTCGGGGTCCGGAACGGCTTCTTCGCGGCCATGTTCGGCGGAGAGCAGCCGGAGCCAGGCGACGGCCAGGCTGCCATCAGCGCCACGCTCGCGGAGGACCTCGGCCTGTCCGGGGGCGACGAGCTGCTCGTGCGCGTCCGCCGCCGCGGACGCGGTCCGGCGCACACGATATTTGCCGACAGGCATCGGGACGAGGCGGTCGGGACGCTGCGGGTGACCGTTGCCGCCGTTCTGCCTTCAAAGGGGGCAGGGGCGTTTTCGCTCCAGAGCGGGACGCTGCGCGTCAGAAATCTGTTCGTTTCCCTGCCGTGGCTCCAGAGGATGCTGTTCTTGCGCGGGATGGCCAACTGCCTCCTGATTTCCTGCGGAGACGACGGGCGCGGAGTCCGCAGACATACGGACGCGCGGGCAGCAAGGTCGGTGGCACGAATTGTCGGGGCGGCGGCGGAGATAGCGGACTATGGGCTGGAAGTTTTCTCCGTCGGCCGGGGCGCTGAGGCGCGCGGAGTGATCCACGCACGGGAGATACTGCTGCCGGCATCTGCCGTCCGGGCGGCTTTCGAGGCGGCCGCCTCGCGCGGGATGCGCGCGAAGCCGGCATCGGCCTGCCTGGCGAATTCAATTTCTCCGGTCCGGCGCGGCGGCGCGACCGGGGGAGCCGGCCGCGTATCGAAGCCAGCGGGCGACGGCGGAAGCGGCGGGGAGGCCGGAGGCGACCGGGGAGGCTCGCAGGCGGAGGCAGGCGCCGGCGCCGGCGCGTCGAAAAGGGCATCGGTGCCGTATTCGGTGGCGGTTGGAATCGAGTCGCCGCCGGGGGAGATCGTGGCCGGATCGGCCGGCCCCATCGGGGATGGCGAGATAGTTCTGAACGCATGGACCGCGGAAGCCCTCGGCGCCCGCGTCGGCGACGCCGTGGAGATCCTCTACTACTCGACCGGCCTGAACGGCGTCCTTTCCGAACGAACCCGGCGTTTTACGGTCAGGGGCATTGTGGCGATGAGGGGGGATGCGATCCGCCGCGACTTCGTGCCGCGCATCGAGGGCCTTACAG
Organism: Planctomycetota bacterium; assembly: GCA_026417845.1. Taxonomy (GTDB): domain Bacteria; phylum Planctomycetota; class SZUA-567; order H5-PLA8; family CALKMO01; genus CALKMO01. The sequence goes on from JAOACM010000239.1 coordinate 1,767, forward strand.
ACGCGGATGCCGTCAATGAATGGAAGGTCCCCTTCCCGCTGGATATGTCGAGGATCCGGCCCGAAGACGAAGATTACTGGGAGAAATACCGGACGGCACCGAAGGCGTACATATCGCTCCGGGCCGCAGCGGACATGTGGCGGCCGTCGGGCTATGGGGCCGCCGGTCGGGGCGCGGGTGCCGGGGTAGTGGAGGCGGAGGCGGAGCCGGGCGCTGGCGCCGGAGGGACGGCGGCCGATCAGACAGCGAGGCCGGATACCGGCGTGACGGCCGGCGCTGGGGCTGCCGGCTCCGGTTCGAGCGGTGCCGCCTGGCAGGAATCTGATGCCTATGCCGGGTGGGTCACCGCGCTGGATATAAGACTTGCCCCCCGCGTCCGGGCTGCGGGTAAAAGAAACGAAGCCGCAGAGGGCGGCGGCTCTGGCGGGATGCCGGACGGAGCGTCAGGAGCCGGCATGGCCGGAGGCGCCGGCAGCAGCGGGGAAAATGCGGACTGGGTTACGGCCTGGGCCGGATTCCTGGAGGAGTTCCGGAAACGCCTGGACCCCGAGGCGACGGGATTTTCGTGTCGCGCCGTCAGGGCTGAGGCGCTGGCCGCGGCGGAAGGTTCGTCAGACTTCGGCGCGCTGTTCCTGGCGATGAACTCCTTCCTGATGCTGTCTGCATGTCTCCTGACAGGACTGATGTTCAGACTTTCGGTGGAGAGGCGGGCGAGCCAGGCCGGCGTCCTGCTTGCCGCCGGGCATACGTGGGCATCGGTCGCCGGGATGCTCTGGAGGGAAGGTATCCTGATCGCCGCCTGCGGATGCACGGCCGGCGTTCCTGTCGGTGCGGGATATGCCCGGCTGCTTATCGGAGGGCTGGGGGGGATATGGTCTGGCGCCGTGGGAGGGGAGGCGCTGGCCATGCGGATAAACTGGGCTTCCGCAGCCATCGGCTGGGCGGCTGGGTTCGCGCTGTCGCTGACGGCGATGTGGTGGGGGATGCGACCGTTGAGGCTGGCGCCGGTCGCGCATCTGCTCGGCGGATGGAAGGCGATGGCGGCGCGCAGAAGAGCCTCCGGTTCGCCTGCGTATCGCCCCGTCCGCCGGTTCGGCGGAGACAGAAAGGCGGCGGCATGGGCGGGACTCTGCGCAATGGCGGCCGGCGTCGTCCTTGCCGCGGTCGCGCCCGCCACAGGTATGCTGGCGGAAGCGGCGTTCTTCGGGGCCGGCGCCCTGCTGCTTATCGGCGCGCTCGCGTTATTCAGGGCGCTGCTTGACCGGATGCGCCGCGGGCTTTCCGGCGGCGCATCGGTACCGGACGCGCGCGATCCTGAAGGCCGCGACGTGCCGAGCCTGGCGAAGATGGCCATCCGCTCCGCCGCCCTGAACCCGTCCCGCTCCGTCGCTTCTGTCGGCCTGATGGCCTGCGCCTCGTTCGTCCTGGCGGCCGTTTCGATCAACTGGAGCGGCCGCGGGACAGAAGAATCGCTCCGCCCCGATTCCGGAACGGGCGGCTTTGTCCTGGTAGCGACTACGGAGATCTCCGTGCCGGCCGACATCGGATCCGAATCCGGCAGAAGATCGCTCGGTATCGGCGGCGATGCCGGAGGCGGGCCGGCCGGAGCGCTGCAGCGGGCGGCGGTATATTCGTGCCGGATGAGCGATGGGGACGAGGCCGGATGCCTGAACGCCAGGCAGCCTGTCGTGCCGAGGATTATCGGCGTGCCGGCATCGCTGATCGCCAGGGGCGGATTCGCATTCGCTGAAGTCGCAGATACGTTTGCCGGAAGCGGCGGTCCACAGGAGGGAGGCAGCGGGACGCCTGAAGGAGGCGGCAGGTTCCCGACAGAAAGCGGCGGTCCCTCAGATGGAAGCAGCGAGTCGCCGGCCGGAAACAGCAAGTCCGCGACGGGGAACGGCGGATCGCCGGGTGGAAGCGCCGGGATTCCGGGAGGTTCCGCTGCGCCTGCCGCCTCTCCGGTCCGGACGAATCCCTGGAGACTCTTGGATCGGCGGCTGCCCTGCGGCGCGATACCCGCCTTTGCGGACGCCGATTCGGCCAGGTGGATATTGAAAAAAGGACTCGGCGAAGAAATCGCGGTGCCCGGGGTCGGAGGGACGGTCAGGCTGAAGCTGGTCGGGCTCATCTCGCGGAGCATATTCGCGGGGGCGCTGGTAATATCCGAGGCGAATTTCATCGAGGCGTTCGGGGACGGCGGCGGGTATCGCTATTTTCTGGTGGAGGCTCCGGCGGAGCCTGGGAAATATGGCCGGGCTGAAGCCCGGGACAGGGACGCGGCCGGGACATGGGCCGCGGCGTTCCGCGCGGAATTATCGCGGGAGCTGGAGCGATTCGGCGTGGAGACGGCGCCGACATCGGATGTGCTCGCCGCCTATGCATCGGTCCGCGACGCATATCTGTCGGCCTTCGGTGCGCTTGGGGGGCTGGCGCTGCTGCTGGCCCGCGAGACTTCGTTCCCGCTTTTCCTGGCGTGGTCGGTCCTTTACGCCGTCGTGTACATCCCGACCCTCTCGCTCAGCAACTCGATATGCTTCCACCACGTGGCCGACGCGAAGAAGGGGTTTCCAAGGATCCGCGTATGGGGCACGATAGGCTGGATCGCGGCGGGGTGGTTCTACGGTTTCTTCTGGCAGGGCTGGCTGGTAAGGAGCTGCGGCTGGAGCCTCCGCGACGCATACGCCGGCTCGTTCCTGTTCAGCGCCATCCTGTCGTTCGTGCTGGCGGCGTATTCGCTGCTGCTGCCGCACACCCCGCCCAGGAAGGACGCGGCCGAGAAAAACGCCGCCCTGGCCGCGCTCAGACTGCTGAAAGATCCGCCCTTCCTGGCCATCTTCTCGATAAGTTTCATCGTCCTTATTGCGCACACGTTCTATTTCGTGTGGATGTCTCCGCTCCTGAAGGGGATCGGGATTCCCGACGACATGATATCCCCCGTCATGACGATCGGCCAGATATCCGAGATCGCGCTGATGCTCCTGGTGCCGGTCTCGCTGGCGCGGATGGGGTTCAAGTTCACCATGGGGCTGGGGCTTCTGGCATATGTCCTGAGGTTCGCCGCGTGCGCGATCGGATCGCCGCAGTGGCTGGTCGTGGCGTCGCTGGCTCTGCACGGCTTCTGCTACGGATTTTTCGTCGCGGTCGTGTTCATATTCGTGGACGCCTGCTCGCCTCCGGATATCCGGGCCAGCGCACAGAGTCTGATAGGCATCGTCATACTGGGCCTCGGTCCGCTCGTCGGAAGCCTGTTCGCCGGCAAGGTCGGGGATATCTTCTCGACCCTTGTCCCGGTACCGATGCAGACATTCTATCCGGAGACCGCATCTTTCCACGCGACCGCCACCCAGGCGGTGCGACTCTTCAGGTACGACGCGATGTTCTGGACGGTGACGGCGGTCAGCCTGCTCGCCCTGGTCCTGTTCCTCGTGTTTTTCAATCCCAGAGATGGCAAAAAGACTGAAACAGCATGAAAAAATGGGCAATCGCCCGGCAATCAATCCGGCCCGCCTTGACCGGTGAGGAGATCGTTCCTTCCCTGAGCGACATCGCGTCGTATCAGGACCGTTACCTTGTCGAACGATTGCATGAGGAGGTTCTCTACCGGGAAGCGATCGCCATGCGAATGCACATGTGCTGCCACGGGCAACCGCTTGCCTCGCGGGCGGCCGGGCATGGCATCGCATCTCGACCGTAAGACCGCACCGGCGGGAACGGCCGTACTCATGCGGAGAAGCCCGGACCTGAAGCGGAAGCGTCGGCCGAAAGATTCTTCGGGACCTGCTTTTGCTGCTCGACGGTATTGGCGGCCTGCCTGGCCTCCTGTCCGGCTTCCAGCTCCCTCCTGAAGTATGCATCGCACGCGCGCCTGACCACGTCGGATATCTTCATATCGCACGCCCGGGCGAGTCGTTCGATTTTCTCTCGAAGGTCTTTCGGCAGACTTACCGTAAGATGCCTGTCATAATAAGGGGCAGGGTTGCGCCGGAGGATCTCTTCCGTGCAGACCTCGCAGGCCCGCCGTACCACCTCGCCGGTTGATATCCCCAGCTTCCTCCGAATCGCCATGATCTTCTCCATCTGTTCCCCACTCATGTTGAATGAGATTGTCCTGTCCTGAGCAGAAGAACCACTCTTTTCAGCAGGCCCGTTCATGATCCCCTCCAACTCGAAGCGCGAAGATCGTGCCATCTCTTCTCGGCGAACGACGCTCTCATGCCCTTCTGTCTGTAAATGAGCAAAGAGGATATATATATTCCCCACAGGATATGTGCAAGTTAAAACAACAATATTCTTCATCTTCGACCCCGCGCATAAGAGGGAAGTTCGGCCGGGGCCAGAGACTACCGAATGGAGCAAACAAACCTTAACTTGAAGTTAGAGCTGATATTGCGATCATGGATGCTCCTGATCTTGCGAGCAGACTGCGCATGATAGACCTCTATTCTGTAAAGTTATGCACAATCGCTTGTACTGGTAAAGACTCCAACGAAAAATGCAGATTCGATCAATTTCGATCACTTGTGGAGGTCGAAGACTTGCCAGAGTTTGGCCTCTCTGGGAGAAAAGCTATGCACTATAAAGAACTGTTTCATGACTCTCCAAGGGCGCCAGGCGACGATCTCGAAATATGGGGGGGATATTGGGAGGAGCTGGAGGGGACCCGGCCGCCACTTCCACGAACTCCAGGAGGGTGATCGAGTCTTCCCCTCGGGGGTTCGGGCGTATGGCCGTAGCTGCAAAGTCGGATACTGGCTTCCAGAAGCGCTTCGAGCGGAAGGTTGGCCCTCCATCGCCTCCCGCCCTTGCCTCTGGGATTCCCCCCCCGACGGCTCTCGGATCGCCTGGCTGGCAGCCGCATTTACGGCCTGCCCCCCGGGGTTCAAAATGGGTTCTTGAAGCCTGTCCGGAAGCCTCAGGGCGGATCGGGCGAGACTCTACGGAAATCTTGGGTGTCGCGGAAGTTTCTGGACAGGTTCCTTGTATCTCCGGAGGGCGGGAAGTGCCGGATTTCGCTCTGAGGAGGTTCAGGAAGTGTACCTCTGGCAACCGGAACACGGCAAATCTTCCCCCTGCAAAGGTTCAGAAAACGAGCCTTCCTCCCGAGAAATGTACCCCAGGGGTAATCCGGACCGCAATTTTTCATCCTGCAAAGGTTCAGAATTGAACCTTTCGGCCCCTGAAGGTCCTCGAATTTTCCCCCTGCAAGAGTACACACGTTGTAC
>JAOACM010000240.1 GCA_026417845.1 Planctomycetota bacterium
CTCTCCGATGCCTCCAGAGTAATCGTCGCCACGCACGGCGACCGTCTGGTCGGCTACGATCTGTGTTCCTCCAAACTGCGCGGGGATACCGGCGCGCTTGAATTCGTGGGCGTGAGCGAAGGGATGCGTTCGCGCGGCATAGGCGGGGCGCTTATCGCGCGCGGGCTGGAGGCTCTGCGTGATGCCGGCATGTCCGCTGTCGAGACCTGGACCGATTACGACTCCCCCCTGCTCCGCTGGTGCTGCTCCATGTTCCGCTTCCGCATCCACAGGAGATGGCTGGCGTATGAGATGCCGCTCCGGTAGGGCGGTCTTCCCTCCGGCCGGTCCCGCCATGTCCTTACGGAGCCGGCGCGGCATGGGACGGCCGGTCCCGGCGCGCCTCCGGCCGGATGCGATCGCGCGCGCCGGCCACGGCCGCCGCCCGGGACGCCTCATGCCGCCCCCGGGTCGCTCCCTGCCGCTTCCCGCCCGCTTCCCGCCGCTCCCGATCCGTTTCCCGCCCCTCCTGCTCCCGCTCGTGCTCCTGGCGACCGCCGCACAGGGCTGCCTCCGGCGGGAGGCCGGGACCCCTCCGGACGAACCGTTCGTCGTCCCTTCCGTCTCCGCGCCGGCGGAGAAGGCCGTGGCGAGCGAGCTGTGCGGGTGGGCCGACGAGGTAGATGCGATTCCGGGCATCGGCGCGGGCCGTCTGGTCAGGGTGCCGGCCTTCGCGCCGGACGGAGCGCCAGCCATCGGCCTGACGTGCGGATGGACCACCGACGAGTGGATATTCGGCTGGCGCGGGGGCCGTCCGGGGGCGCTCGAGATGCCAGGCGAAGGTCCCCTGTCGCCCTGGGGCCGGGCCAACATCGAAAAAGCGCTTGGTGCTGCGCTCGTGGGGCTTGCCGCTCCGCGCCGCGAACCGGCGGAAGGCGGCCGCTTCGACAGGGGCGGCGCGATCATGGCCAGTCCGCCGGTCCCCGGTTTCCCCTTCGGAAGGCTCCTGGTCGCCAGGCACGCGCACCCGGCTATAAAAGATTTTTTCCGGGCGCAGAACGTCCAGGCAGGGCGGCGGGGGGAGCTCATCGAGCTGGACACTTCGTGGCTCAAGGTCGGCCATGTAGACGAGATCGTCAACTTCCTGCCGGATCCAGGCGATGGCAGATCCTCTGACGCCTCAGGCACGGCGGCCGGAATCGGAAATCGCGGATCAGGCGCGGGCGGTTTCATGCTGGTCCTGGCCGACCCGGCGGAGGGTCTGAGGCTGCTGGCGGCCGCCGGGAAGAGCGCGCCGGGGCGCGCGGTGTTTTGCGGAGCCGGAACCGCGGAGTTCGCCGGGAAGGTGGCGGGATCCGGCAACAGGTGGCTGGATTCGGCGGAGGACATACCGCCGGGGAAGTGGCGCTTCGTCCGCATATGGGACGGCAAAGGTGCGGGTCAGACGGCCCGGGTCTGGCGGACGGAAGGCCGGCGGGTAACGGTCGAACGGGTCTGGGATCTGCGCGACATGGCAGGCGGCGCCTCGCGTTCGGCCTCCCGCGGCCTCGCCTCGGCCGTCTCCGGCAGATGCGATGATATGCCGATATGGTTCGAATGGCCGGACGGGACCAGCCGCTACCTGCTGGTCTCGGATTCGAAGATGTGGCTGGACGCATCCGGGGCCGACGTCCCGGCCGTCATGGCGGCCGGAGAGTTGGCATCCGACCCGGTGCTGGCCTCGGTCAACTCGGCAGCCGCTGCGCGCTGCCGGGCGGCCGGGCGCATCGTGCGCCGGGCGATACCCATCGGTGACGGGAGAATCCTGCGCATCCCCGTCGTTTTTGCATCGTGTTCGCCCGAAGGGATCGGCTCCTTCGCCCTCCTCCCGAACAACGTGAACTTCCAGGTCTTCGACCGCGAGGCGATCTGTCTGCAGCCATGCGGACCGCGCGCCGATCCCGCAAGGGATGATTCGGATCCTTTCCTCGAAGCTGCGCGGCGCGCGCTGGGTTCGACCGGCCTGAACGTCCGCGTACTGGACGGCTGGAACGCGATCCACAGGCTGAACGGCGGCGCCCGCTGCGGGATAAACGTCCTGCGCAGGCCGGACGCGGGAGGACGCTGAGCGACTTGCGCAATTGTTTGCCGCGCCTGGGCAGCGGCTACTACTTGCAGCGGTGCGCTCCAGCGGGACAAAACAATGGTGCCGCCACAACTGGCTTATGCTCCGCCCGCTACGCCCTGGCATATGAGACGGCAAACAATTACCGGGCAGCAGGCCGGGCGTTCATCCGGTCTTGCACAGCCTTTTCAGTTCGGCGGCCCTGTCGGTTCTCTCCCATGTGAAGTCCCTGTCGTTTCTTCCGAAGTGTCCAAAGCGGGCCGTCTTTTCGAAGATGGGTCTCCGGAGCTTCAGGTACTCGATTATCGCCTTCGGCTTGAGCGGGAATATCTCGCGGATCGCGGCGGCTATCGCCTCGTCGGATGTCTTTCCGGTCCCGTTGGTATCCACCAGCACGGATACCGGCTCGGCGACCCCTATGGCGTAGGCCAGCTGAATTTCGCATTCGTCGGCCAGACCGGCCGCGACAATGTTCTTGGCTATATGGCGCGCCATGTACGTGGCGCTGCGGTCCACCTTGCTGGGGTCCTTGCCGGAGAAGCAGCCGCCGCCGTGGCTTCCCTTGCCGCCGTAGGTGTCCACTATGATCTTGCGTCCGGTCACGCCGGTGTCGCCGGCCGGCCCGCCTATTTCGAAGCGGCCAGTAGGGTTGATGTAGAACCTGCAGGTCTTGCGGTCCAGCATGCGCTCCGGAATGCATGGCAGGATCACCTTTTCGAGTATTTCCGGGCGGAGTCGTTTTTCCATGGCGCGGTCGTCTATCTCCGGGGAATGCTGCGCGGAGCAGACCACCGCGGTGACCCGGAGCGGCTTTCTGCCTTCGTATTCCACCGTGACCTGGCTCTTGCCGTCCGGCCGCAGGTACTTTATCTCGCCGCTCTCCCGGACCTCCTTCAGGCGCTGCGTGATCCTGTGGGCCAGGTAGATCGGCAGCGGCATGAAGGCGTCGGTCTCGCGGCAGGCGTAGCCGAACATCAGGCCCTGGTCCCCGGCCCCCTGTTCGCGGTCCCCGCTTTCGTCCACGCCGCGGGCGATATCGGGGGATTGCTTGTGCACCGCGACCACGAACCTGGCCGACTCGGCGCTGAATCCAAGTTCCGGGTCGGTGTATCCGATCCTGGTTATCACTTTCTTCGCAATACCGATGTAATCCACCTCTTTCCTGCTGGTTATCTCGCCGGCGATTACGCACAGGTCCGTGGTGACGAGCGTCTCGCAGGCGACGCGGGAACAGGGGTCGCCGGCGATGTGGGCGTCCAGGATAGCATCCGATATCTGGTCCGCGACCTTGTCGGGGTGTCCGTCAGCTACCGATTCCGAGGTGAAGAGTTTCCGTTCCGCCATCTTCCGGGCTCCTTTCTCCCTTCGCGGCCGCCCGCCGCTCCCGAATATCTCTCCTCTCCGCTCAGATGTCCGCCATGTCCTGAAGGCTTTCCCCGCCTCCCCCCGGCCCGCCCCCCGCCGATCCGACCGGCCGGCTCTTGCCGCCGCCCGAGAAGCGCCCTACGAAACGTTCGTATATCTGCGCCGGGATGTATTGCTTGACCACGCGCTCCCACCCGGCCGGACCGACCAGCCCCTTGACGAAGGAGCTGGATATCTCCGATATGCCGCGCGGCGGGATCAGGAAGACGGTACATATCTTGGGGCTGAGGTCGCCGTTGACGTGCCTCATCCCGGCCTCGAACTCGTAGTCCCTCACGCTCCGTATTCCGCGCAGTATGTACTGGGCGCCGATCGAGGCGGCGAAGTGGACAAGGAACTGGTTCTCGAAACTCGACACCTTGACGTTCGCCATTCCTTTCGTGCATTCCCTCAGGAAATTCAGCCTCTCCTCGATGCCGAATGTATACCTTTTCGATGGATTGATGCCTGCGGCAACGATCAGGTCGTCGAACAGCTTCGCCCCCTCGCGTATCATCCACATATGGCCCATCGTGACCGGATCGAAGGACCCCGCGTAGACGCACTTCCGCCGCGACGGGGCCACGGTGATTATCTGCGTCTTCTCGAGGCGCGGCATGTCCGACCTCCCCTCTCCCGCGATGCCCGCCGCCGGTCCTGCGGATTCCCGCGACGCGCCGGACGCGCGCCCGGCGCGTCCGATCGCGCGTCCGGTCCCGCGGCTTCACATAACGGCCCGCGACCCTCTCCCGGCGGCAGGCGGGAAACATCCCCGCCCGGTCCCGCAGCCATTCCCCCCGCTCCGGGCTTAATTGTTTACCGCGTCCGGCCGGGAAACGCAATCTACGGGGAGCGAGTCGCCGGTCAGGAGGGCGGGTGGCCGCAGCCGCAAGGTCGGATACGGGTTTCCAGGGGCGCTTCGGGGGAGAGGCCAGCCCGCCATCGCCTCCCGCCCGCATCTCCGCGGATTACCTCCGGTGGCCCTCGAATCGCCTGGCCGGCATCCGCATTTACGGTCATGCACCCCGGTCAGGGTGCGGCGGAGGGCGCCACCGGCATCCGGCCGGCCGGCATCCGTCCGTATCTTTTTCGCGGCGGCCGGCGACGCCCGGCATTAAGTGCCTGAGTAATTGTTTGCCGGGTTCAGGCTGGGGCTGTTACCCGGAGTAGTGCGATCGAGCGGACAAAATAGCGCCGCCACATATGTCCAGTGCCCCCGCGCCACACACACGAGGCGGCAAACAATTACAGCGCCTGTCCAGAAACTTCCTTCCGGACAGTTGGGTTCGCCGAGCGTATAAGCTGCGCTCCGGGGGTTTCCGGACAGGATCTAACCACCGGCCGCATGCACCGATTCCATCCTAGGCGCAGCGCGCGCCAGATGCTTCGGGGCTGATGCAGCCCGCCTTCCGGCCGCCGGGCTTCGGCCTCAAACCATGCGTTCGAGGCGGAAGTCGGGCCGGGGACATCTTTGTCGGGCGCCCGGTCCTCTCCGCGCCTCCGCCGGATCCGGGCCGGCGGTCCCCTGAACGCGTTCAGTAAAAGCTCATGCTCGCGAAGCTTACTGCCGACCTGGTCGGCGCCTCGTAAGCCATGCAGTACTTGAGCAGCCTGCCCCGCTCCGCTCCTGATGCCTCAAGCAGCACCACCGCCGCCGAAACCGCGTCCACGTTGCGGGCGTTTCTGTCGCGCCTGAGGGATTCCAGGAATCCGGCCGTGTCGCAACGCACCAGCCGGTGGAGCATCATGCGGTCGTGGAACTCGACCATCCTCATCGTGCCCGGCGACATGCATGTGCCGTGGCCGAACTTGCGCCCGACGTGGCTCAGGTCCACGCTGGCGACGATGCACCACTTCCGTCCGCTCTTCTCGATCGCGTCTCTCAAACCATCAACGAACGCGCGTACTCTGGCATCCTCGAGCGGGCTGCCGTCTTCTTCAAGGAATCCCTGAAACGACCCGCACAGGACCGGGACGATCTCGAAGTTTCTGGCGGCCGATCCGCGCCCGAGGACCGCCTGAAGGAACACGACCTGGAACTCGACGGAATGCTCCAGACGATGGACCATTTCCTCAGCGTAAGGGTTTTCAAGCGACGCCTTCTCCAGACGTTCAACGAAAGCGGCGTCGGTCTTCGCAGTGCCGAGGGGAGTCTGGAAATCCTTTTTTGTGAGGATGAACAGCGAGCGGCGCGCGTTATGGGCGATGCCGAGTATCACGAACAGGTCGGCGTCAGATTCGGAGGCCAGCGCCTTGTAGGCGTGGGCGAAACACGGGCCGCCGCGCTGGAGATCAATATGCGGGGCGATGACGGCCTTCAATTTTCCAGCCGGGGACGTTCCGTCTATCGGCCCCGGTCCTTCCGGCGGCCGGAAGAATTCCGATATCCGTGCCATCAGGGCATCCGGATCGTCCGGGTACGCGGCGGACGTACCGGCATGGACGCTCCGCCTGACCTTCGACGTCCGGAATTCCTCCACGATCGCCTCGGCCCTGGCGCGGAAGCGGGGACCATCCAGGTAATACTCCCGGTCCAGAAGCTCCACAACCTCCTCAATCGCGTGCCGGGGCACGATCTCGCCCGTCCGCTCGGAAACCTCCGCCTGTATTTCCAGTATCGTTCTGGTACCGTCCATCATCGCGGCCAGCATGAATTCCACCGGTCCAAGAACGACGGGGTCCGGCGCGATGCGATCCGGATCGCGCAGGCAGAAAGCGGGCTTCCCCCCTACCTCGGCCGATATGACCTCTACCGGTCTTATCTTCGGACGACGGGCTGACATTTTTCTCCCCGGCGCTTCGATGCCAATGCGGCGGCGAACCTCTGTCCCGTTTCCCCGCCGCGCTACCTGATCATTTTCACGGCTTCCGCGTTCCAGGCAAGTCTAAGCCGGCCCGTGCCGTTTTTTCGCTCCCATTGCCGGATATCCGCACTAGCTCTACTGGAACCGTTTTTCTTTAAGAGCCTGTCCAAAAACTTCCTGCCGGACAGTGGGACTCGCTGAGCGTGTAAGCCGCGCGCCGGAGTTTTTTGGGTGGTTTGTTGGGGAGTTCTGAAAACATGGAGGAAAACAATCGGGAGGAAGGATATCGCGAGGCGTAGCCGAAGACTCCCCAATCCTCTGCGTTCAAGAAAACGTTTTTGACACTACGCCCATGCCAAACTTCACAACCCATTGCAAATCAAGGACTTGCAAAAGTAGAGTATCGAAGATGGGGCCAAGCGCCCTCCAGATAGCGCTGGAAGTAAGCTGCGCGCACCCTCCTCCGTAACCGCCCGTCGCGTCCTCTCTGACAATCGCCCCTGCAGACCAACAGCGCAACCGGCTCGTCCGGAGGTTTCTGAACAGACTCCAAGAGTCTATCCAAAACTCCTGGCGACGGCCAGGGCTCGCGCATTGCCCCGCCCGGCCCATTTGGAAGTTTCCGGATGGGGGCCGCCATCACCCTCCGGTCTCCGGCGCGCGCCGGATTATCAACCGGAGGTTTTATGCCCCGAATCC
>JAOACM010000241.1 GCA_026417845.1 Planctomycetota bacterium
GTCAAGAATTTTGCCTCTATAGGCATAAGCTTCGTGCAGCAAAGGCCCCTTGTTGCAGCGGGTATAACCAGGAACTGGCACTAGCCTCCCCCCCGGCAACGCCTCCTCCATTATGATCCGGGCGGACTCGCAATCTCCTCCGCACGCCTCCCGGACGCGCTGCATCGTTACCTCGAGCGGTTCGCCAGGCGCCGGGGGCGGGATGGACAGACTTTCACGACGGACAACTTTCTTCGACCGCGCCTCGCCCAGCCACTCCGCCAGTTCGCGGAGGCGACTCTTCGCCCACTCGCGGTACGGCGCGGCGCCCTCCGCCTTGAAGAAATACGCCGCCGCAGCAGCGACCGCGACAGCGACCGCTATCTTCCCCCTGTGCTCCCAGGCAAACTCCGCAGCCTGCCGCCCGCCTCCCGCCGCGAAATTTCCGCTCCGCCCGCCGCCTCCGCTCCGCTTTCGTCCGGGCCATGGATGCGCCCTCCACGCGCCTGCCCCGGGCGCATCATCCTCAATCCCGCCTGACATGGAAGATGGTCATGGTCGAGCGGTTACCGATTCCTTAGTGCGCCATCTCGGCAGCGACAGACAGAGCGGATTCGTACCGGCTCCCGCCCTGTCCTTCCACGATATCTCGCGCCTGCGGAACAACAATGGCACCCGATTCCCAACCGTAAGGTCCAGGCTGGCGGTTTCCGTACCGGATCTAAAGCGCAGGCGCGCCTCAGACAGGAGAACTGCGGAAGACTACTTGCACTCTACCGAGGCGATCAGCCTGACCGGCTTATCGTGAACCCCATAGCCGATCCTGAGCCCCTCTGGCCGCGCAAGCGTCTTTACGGCGGGCTCCGCGGCCAGCCGCCGGATCGCCCGCGTCAAAGCAGCCGTCAGCTTCTTCTCCGGAAGATACTCGCAGTCCCCGTACAGCCTGTCTGCGTTGATCTCGGCGTAGTTGTCGTACTCGTACTGCCCTATATCGTCCAGATCGCCGACATCTTTCGTCTCCGAGGTTTTCAGGGCCATTATCACATAGCCGTAACCCGGATCGGTATCCAGCAGAATCGCGCTCAGCTTCCCCTCCCCTTCCGCCGCGAATTTACGCAGAGATTCCAGGCAGAATGCGAATATTCTGTCTTCTGCCTCCTTCTCCGGCATCTCCGGCCGCCTGACGAACAGATGATCATAATTCTTCGGAGGATACGCTATCGCCGGGTAACGTCTGGCCTTGGAGGCGGGATAGTAATGCACATCTTCAAGCCAGACTTTCGCCTCTCCCAGAATGTCGAACACCTCGCCGCTGAAGAAAAATCTCCCCCCTGCCACCGCGAAATTCTCGTCGGGCGGCACCTCGTCAAGGGACTTGTACGTCCTGCGAGGGACGGGAACGAAAGCCTTGCAAATTCTGTCTGGAATGAATCTGTTGCCCTTTACATCGCCCCACTTAACACGAACCCATTCGCAGCTTTTTTCTGATCCAAGATATTTAGTGATATCCGAATATATCATTGGCAAAGGCATGCAGCCAGCCTGGACGATCGGTAGCAATCCGCTGCCATCCAGTATAAAAATAAGCTTCCGAAGTTCGCCCTTACGTTTAGGCAGAGTTTCGATAGTCCAGTCGAAATTCGACGGATAATATCCAGCTACAAAAACCATGCTTCTTTTTACGCGATGAAAAAAATACCACTCGCGCGCAACCATGTGATTCCACCTCCGTCTCCCGTTTCTCATCGCGTCTTGCCAACCTCTTCCCAGAGCTTCCGCCTGAGCACATCAGGGTTTTCCCTTAACCATTTTCGGAACTGACTCCACAATGTATCGAAAGCGATGCCGGTCTTGCGCGAGTATTCCCCCATCCTGACAATCGTCTGCTCCAGCCACCTGTGATACTTCGCCGGATGGCGGCCGCTGTGAAGCATTGGAACTATATTAGCGGCCTCCCCACGCAAAATACCCTGTTTCCGCAGAATTTCCTCCGCCAATTCCGAAAGCTCGGTGTAAAGCGACGCTATGTGGTGCCGCTCCTCCGGCAGCCCCCCGCTCAATCTCGACCCCGGCCTCCCTGGCCCGATCCACACCTCGAACCCGGACGGCAGCCTGCTGCAATACAGAACGTAATACGGCTTGCCGAACGTCCAGCCAGCAGCCGCGGCGGCAAGCGCGGCTCCTTTCGACACCTCCCCGACAACCGCCGTCTCCCCGGCCAGCGCAAGCCCGTATCCGAGGCGAACCGTCCTGGCCGCGCCGGCCGACCTGACCGTACCCGCTGCGCCCAGCGTAACGGCGGTCTCCGCGACCGTTTCGACCACGACGCCTGCCATGAACGCCGTGGCGTTCCGGACCCTGCCCTCCTCCCCGTACAGCGACTCGCGCAGCCGGCTCAGGTTCGGCGCATCTTCCTCGACGTACTCCTGCCCCGTCGCGGCAGCCCACCCGCGCCCGACGCCTTCCACAAGCATGAAGGCCGGCGCCAGCGCGCCCTCGCCCAGACCGCGGGCAAAATCGAGCGTCCCCTGGATAACGTTCCCGACCGTCCGGCCCGGCGCCCACCATTCGAGCGACCGCTGTCCTATCGTACCCGCCTGGTACGCACGCGCCAGCGCAAGCGTGTCCTTCCGGATGCGGATCTGCTCGAGTTCGTCGTAAAGCCCGGTCTGCACCGCGTAGCGTACTTCCTTCGACGCCGCGAACTCAGCCGATACGGCGAACTGAAGGAGGAACAGACGGGAGCTTTCGAGGAATTCGAGCAGGTCGTCGGCAGTCCATCGCTCGCGATCCCTCATGCCGGCGAAGTCAGGCGCTGGGATATCCGGAGTATTAGGGATCTGTACCCATTCCTGCGAATCTTCATGCCATTCCCAGTCGAGACCAAACGGGTCGAAGCGGTTTGCCGGGTCGCCGGAGGCGTAGGAGTAGAGGTTCAGGCCGGCGGAGTAGCCGATCGGGTCGGGCGTCGAAAAACGGCCGAGGGTTGGCGAATAATATCTGTTGCGGAGGAATATGTCGCCGGTCGTCGAGTCGTGCAGCTGCCCGCGGTAGCCGACGGAAGATGCGTGGACCGATCCCGGCAGCGATGCGGGCAGCCTGTCGCTCGAAGACCACCCGCCCGGCGCGCCAGGATCGGGCACGAATACGCGCCGGTTGCCGTATGCATCATAGACGAACCGCGCCGCCCAGGCGAAGCGGAATTGGCACCGCCTGCTGGATCCAAAATCCCTCCGCGTTCCTTGCCATCTATGTCAAGGGGATGTGTTTCGCCGGGCGGTTACTCGAATTCAGGCTACTCCTGGTCCTCCCTATTCTCTTCCTCTTCCAATGTGATTTCGCCGCAAATCTCGAAATCGTTCTCATCTTTCAGAGTAGTCGGCAGCCGCTCCGGCAGGACGCGCGTCTCCTGGAGGCGGCGCCCGAATAAAAGATCGTCGTATATCCGTATGATCTCCAGAAGCGCAGGGTTAATCTGCCTTTCCAGAACCGGAACGTCGAAAAAATTGCTCCTCTCGCGCGATATTGCGGCATGCCAATACCCCAAGGCATCCAAAGTAATAACCTTGCTGTTCATGAAGGATTCTATAGGCTGGCGACGCTCCCATATCCCTATCTCATCGAGCCTTTTAATTGCTTTTTCAGCTTCAGCATCGGGAACGATGAAAAATATCTTGGGGATTATAACTTCGCTTCCTCCCGATGCTCCCTCAGCAGGCAACCAGACCTCAGCCGTAAACCGGCCTTCCTCCTCGCGTAAAAATCCAGCGGCATGCATGCCTGCTCCGCTGCTTACTCCCACGCCCCGGACAGTGCGGACCTTGGGATGCTTGATGCCTTCGGCAAAACTCCAATCCGTCGGAGGCTCGCTTTTGCCTTCGTTAAACCACCTGATCAGATAATCCCTTACGTTATCGCCATAACAAAGGTCCCCACCAGTCACTTCTTATCTCCCTCCATACGAGCCTTACTTGACCTTGAAGAAGTACCCCCTCCCAGCCCAACCAGCCTCACCTGTAATACTTTCTACATATGAGATGTTTGGCAATTTTCGCACATCATATTCGCAAGCTCCGGGACTCACTTCATCTATATGCGTATGCATAAGAACCTCCAACCTGGCCGGAAAATCGATCTTGCCCCTCATCCCCGAACCAGGTGCCGGCAACTTCCCTTTCACAATATATATCACATCCGTTTCCTTGTCTATGAAGTATCCGTATTCCACCCCCGTCCGCCTCGTGGCCTCTACCAGCAGGTCCGGATTCATGCGGCCCCTGTAGAGGATGGCGATGTCTCCTTCCCGCATGGCGACCAGCTTATTGATCGCAGCAGGGGCCACTCCTTTCGGCAGCGCGCCGGCCGCGGAGGAGACGGATTTGGCCGCCCTGGACGCCTCCGATTCCTGGACGACCAGTGCCGCATCAGCGGTCCGCTCCGCCGCCCGCGCCTGACGCCAGGTCCTGAACGCCTTCAGGCCCTTCGCGGCGACGCGGAACAGCGACCCGGTCCCCTTCGCGACCAGTACCTCCTTGCAGCCCTCCCGGAACATCCACCTCGACGCCTCGATCCTCCGGACGTTGGCCGCAGCCACGGCCTTCACGAACTCCGCGAACGGGTCGCCGGGTTCCCTGTTGATCTCCGCCAGCCATTCCTGCCCCTCAGGCGTCCTCAGCCACCCCTCGAACTCCTCCCGCTCCGCACGCTCCATCTCCCGCCAGAACTCGATGATCGGCGCGGCGGTCTCGGAAAGAGCCCTCTGCACGCTCCCAAGCTCCAGCTCCGCCTCCGTCAGCGTCTCCCCGGCCCTGATGCCGAACGGATCGAGCGCGCCTTTCATCATCCGGGGGTTGTAGCGGACTGGCGCGGCCCACGACGGAGCCTTGCCGCGCTCGTATGGCACCCTCTCCGCGCTTATGGGCACGACTAGCGACATTTTTCCGGGATTGGCGTCGAAATAGACCGCCGCGAAGAGGACCTGTTCTGGAGTCGGCCCGCCGGGAGGCGGTTCCGCGCCGCCCTCTGGAGTCGGGACCCACTCGTAGTCAACGCCGCCGTCCTGCTTTCGTTTGAAGAGCCAGTAGAGTCCCCAGGGGTCGAAGCGGTTTGCCGGGTCGCCGGAGGCGTAGGAGTAGAGGTTCAGGCCGGCGGAGTAGCCGATCGGGTCGGGCGCGGAAAAACGGCCGGAAATCGGCGATCAAGACGCGGAAACAGGAACCGTCGAGAAAGCCGGAATGCGGTTGCCGTCCCCTCAATCGTCATCTTCTATTTCCACGCCAAGGGGCGGATACCATCCCCCGGCCCCGGGAAACGGCGCAAGGTCGTAGTCGCCGTAGTCAAGACCACGGCCGCTAAAGACATTCTCGGGCTTATCTTTGTTGCAACGACATCCGGCGGAGGCAGATCGCCTGTCTAAATGTGGGCAATCTTTGCATTTGGCGGGGATCGGTATCGGATGCCATTCGACACGAATCGGGCTTGTGTCGCCTTCTATGCCACAAAAACCATAGTCAAGTCTTTTGTGGGTATTTGTATATCCTATGATGGCACAATCTGCTTCAAATTGATGCCTGCATTTTTCGCACTTGGCAGGAATCAATACGCCAAGCATATGCTTAAAAATTACCAAATCCCTAGACCCTTTTACCGGACATTGGTTGAAGTAGCGGTACCTTTTAGGCTTGCCATTCATCTCCGCTCCTCCCTTACTATTCCCAAAACTTGTCATCGTAAAATCTTACTCCGGCAACGAAAGATGCTCAATGTATTCGTCGGGAACGGGCAACCTCTTCGCTTCCCCCGACGGAGCTATCAAAACGCTGCTCTTTTGCTTGGTATAGCGCTTAAATACCCCCCAGTCTTCTTTGCTATACTCCAAACCTGATGGGTGCGTATGCGCAATGACCCTTCGCGCGCCCGTAACGTCAACAAAGTCCCGGCCTCCTATGCGCAACGTTCTTTTCCCATCCGGCATCCTGAGCAAGGCGACCTCCCGGCCCGTCCGGGCTGTTATCTCCGCCATGGACTCGCGAATCCCCTGAATCCCGGCCGGAATCGGTATCTCCTCCTTGGCTAATACCCTCGCGGCGGCAGCCGGGTCAATCTGTTTTTTTGCCGCCAGAAGCCTGCGCCCCATGAGGGCGACCTGGACGAGGGCGATGGCGGAGCGGGCTTTCATCAGAGTGTCGTCGGAAACTCCCGCCGCCCGCAGCCCGGCCTCCGCCGCAGTGAAGGCCGCCTGCGCCGCGACCATCTTCGCCGACTGCGCCGCAACCTGCTTCGCGACGAATTTCACCGCCTCCTTCGTCCCGTGGATCGCTGCGTACTGCACGCCAACCTTCACCAGCCCGCCGACGCCCGTCGCGACGCTCGCGCCCGTGGCGGCCGTGTCGGCCGCTACCGCCAGCGTGTGCATCGCACCCGCCCGCCAGGCAGCGGCCCCGGCCCCGCTCAGCGCCGCCGCGGACGCCTCGCGCATCGCGGCCAGCTGCGCATCGGTCGGCTCGAAGCCCTCGATCGTAAGCGGCAGAGACCCCACAGCCCGCCGGAAGACCGATGCGTCCTCAGCGCTGACGTGGAACTGCCCGCTCATGAACTCGCCCGCCCACCGCGCAGCCTGCGCGGCGGCTGCCTGGTAGTCGTCGTGCAGTTTCAGGAGCAGGTCGAGGCGGTGGTCGAGGGCCTCGTCTGAGAAATCGCCCTGCGCGAAGTCCGCGAATTCGGCGAGATTATTGCAGAGCCTGACGGGCAGGTCCGATGCGGTACGCGTCGCCTGCTCGACATCTCAACAAAGTCCGGGAGGATCGGAGCGTCGCTCCATTCCGGATGAACTTTCTTAAGATGCTTCGGCTCCTGGTTGCATGAGCCGGATATGCCGGCTATAATTCCATCAGTATTTCAGCCTTGCCTGTAGCGTCATCAACAAGGACCGTAATGGTGTCGTCGTCGGGAGGGTCCATAGTGAAAGGAATCCCTTCTTTCTCCCATTCTGCCACCATAGGGT
>JAOACM010000242.1 GCA_026417845.1 Planctomycetota bacterium
CATCAGGGGGACCGGTTCCCGGCATCCTTGACGGGCGCGCGCTTGCGGCGTATGCGGCGAGACTTGCGAAGGCGGCGGGGAGGCTTGGGCTGCGGACTGACTTTTCGCCTTCAGATTTGCTGGCTCTGCCGGGGGTTATAAGGAAAGCAGGGGAGTTGGAGTTATCGGAACGTCTGTGGCCGGCGGCGGAGCGCGCCATATCGGGCGCGCTGAGGGCGATGGATGGGATGCGGCGGACGGAGGGACGGGCACTGGCCTCCGCCATGCGGAAATACCTGAAGGCTATAAGACGGCTGGCGGCCGGCATAAAACCGCTGGCCGGCGACAGCGTCCGCCGACACGTGGAACGGATGCGCTCCAGAGTGGACGTGCTGCTGGCGGAGAGTCCGGGCGGCGGGGATCTGACCCGGGAAGCGATCGAGCGGGAGATCGCGCTTTATGCCGACAGGGCTGACGTAAGCGAGGAACTGGACCGGCTCGATTCGCATATCGGGCAGTTCGAGGCGGCTCTCGCGAAGGGGGGGGAAGCGGGGAAACGCCTGGATTTCTGGTGCCAGGAGATGTTCCGGGAGATCAACACGATAGGCTCCAAGGCGCTCGACGAACGGATCACCCGCCGCGTGGTCGAGATGAAAAACCTGGTTGAGAAGATCCGGGAGCAGGCGCAGAACATCGAATGAAGGCGCCGGAGAGACCGGCGTCTTACTGAACTTGCGGAGCGCGGGCCGCGGCAGTGGAAGGGGAATGGGAACCGTGGGGGCGATGGCCGGTGCGGCGCGGAAGGGGCGGGCCGACAGGATGTCCGGGAAACGGGCGAGGCGACGCGGGATACTCTTCCTGCTCGTCGGGCCGAGCGGCGCCGGGAAGACCACGCTCCTGCGGCGCCTGATGCGCATGCGGCTGGGCCTGAAGCGCCTCGTCTCAACCACGACGAGGCCGCCGAGGCCGGGGGAGAAGGACGGGCGCGACTACAGATTCGTTAGCGATGAGGAATTCCGCGAGGGGATCAGGCGCGGCCTGTTCGCCGAGTACGCCAAGGTCCATGGAAACCTGTACGGGACGAAGGCCGGAGAAATAGATTCGGAGCTGGCGAAAGGGAGGGACCTGATAAAGGATATAGACGTTCAGGGTGCCGACGCGCTGCGCCGCCGCTACGCCGACGCGGTGACGATATTCGTGCTCCCGGAACGACCAGCGGATATGGCGGCGCGGCTGCGCGGCAGGGGGTCTGAAGACAGCGCGTCTTTCCGCAGGCGGATGGAAACCGCTCGGCAGGAAATCCGCCGGGCGGCAGATTTCGATTACCTAGTGATAAACGGCGAGTTGGCGCTCGCGGCCGGAGAACTGAGGGCAATAGTGGAGGCCGAGCGCTGCCGTACGCGGAGGAGGTGGAGAAGCACGGCATGGGCAACATTCCGTTGGACGAGCTGACTGAGAAAGCCGGCGGAAGGTTCCGCCTGGTATGTCTGGTCCAGAAGCGGATGCGTGAGATTCAGAAGGGCTTGCCGCCGCTCGTGGACGTCCCGCCGGGCACCGACCCGATGGAGATCGTTGTCCGCGAGATAATGGCCGATAAGGTAAAGCTGCTTACCGGCGAGGCGGCAGAGAAGGCGCGGAGGGAGATGGCGATGCGGGAGGCTGAGGCGGCCGAAGATGAAAAGATCATTCCCCCTCCGGCCGGCACCTCTGCTCCGGACGCCCAGGCTTCAACATCCCATGAGACTGCCCGCAGGGCTCTCTGAGGGGGACTGTCAGAATGGCCGGACGGCTCTCGGATCGAACCGTGGTGCTCGGTGTGAGCGGAGGGATAGCCGCCTACAAAGCGTGCGAGCTTGCGCGGCTGCTGGTCCGCGAGGGGGCGTCCGTATATGTGGTGATGACCGAAAACGCGACGCGCTTCGTCGCGCCGCTGTCCTTTGAGGCTATAACCGGCAGGCCGTGCCGCACGGACATGTTTGGCGGCGCATCCTCCGGCGGAGACCCTTATCCGCACCTCGACAGAAGCGGGGAGCTGGACGCGCTGGTCATAGCCCCGGCTACGGCCAACATCATAGCCAGAATGGCCGCCGGCATAGCCGACGACCTGCTGTCCACCCTGGCGCTCTCCGTGACCTGTCCCGTCTTCGTCTGCCCGGCCATGAACCACAGGATGTACAGACATCCGGCGACCTCGCGGAATATCGGGACGCTGCGGTCCTTCGGCCACCGGATACTGGGGCCGGAGGAGGGCGAGCTGGCCTGCGGCGAATCCGGCGCCGGCAGGATGCTCGAGCCGGCCCGTATCCTGGAAGCCATTGTCGCGGAGCTGGTCGCCCGCCCCCGTGCCGGTAACCGACCGGGCGGCTGAGGGCCCCGTCCCGGGGAGCGCCCGGAGAAACCGCGGCTGCCCGTACAAGCGCAAATCCCGTATCCTGCCGGAATGGGTTCCGCGCGCGGGACGTTTCGGACGGCGTTAGCAAGGCCGATCCCGTGAGCTGGTTGCGCTGTTGGTTTGCGGGCGCAGTTGTCAGAGGGAACGCGACAGACGGTTGCGGGCGGGGCGGCGCGGGCTTGCCTCCGGTTCTCTCTGAAAGGGGGTTGGGGTAAAAATCGCGGGGAACGCAGCCCGGCGGGAGCGCGTCCGCTCTGGAGGGCTGGGGTAAGCCCCCTCGCCGCCCGCACAAATCTCCCTCCCGTCCGGGGACATCGCAACCGGATCGGGAAGGACGGTTTATTCTTGACAGCGGCAGTGAAAAATCTAGGATTTGGGCTGTCTTGTCGCAGAGGAACCTGGAAGGCGGCCGGACGCGCACTCCGGCGAGTGGGGGGTCGGCGTACAGTTGCGTCGCGCCGGCGCGCCCGCGTGCGGCCGCTCAGCATGGACGCCAGGCGGGGGATTCTCCAATGATCCGGACACGATTGGAAGCGGTCGCGTCGTCTTGCCTTATGGCAATTCTGATGCTCTTGATCCTGCCCTCCGTCACGGCCCGCGGGGAAGAACCGGCCGCGAGCCCGGAGCAGATCGAAAAGCTGTTTCGCCAGGGGGTGGATTTCTTCGAGATGGGCAAGTACGGTGAGGCGAGGGTGGCTTTTCGCAAGCTGCTCGACCTGAACCCCCGGGAGCCGCTGGCGGCCCGCCTGGTGGATGAGGCCGGCATAAAGGTAATGGCGAAGATGATGGCCGAGCCGAAGATGGGCGTCGAGCCGTCCAGAATATGGGAGCTGTACAAGAAGTACTATCGGAAGAAGCTTGCCGATAAGGAACATATGAAAAAACTCGCCGAACGGGCCGTGTCGTCCGCGGTGTCTTCCGAAGAGCGCGAGATGGTATTCAGGGAGCTGTTCGAACTGGGCCAGTATGCCGTCCCGGCGCTCAGCGTGCACCTGATGGACAAGCAGAACGAAGAGGCCAGGGCCTTCGCGCGGATAGCCCTGGCGCGGATGGGGCATAAGGCTACCCTGCCGGTGATCGAGCTGCTGGATCATCCCAACGAGCTGATGAGGGAGAATGCCGCTCTGGTGCTGGGAGACATAGAGCCTCCGGATGAGCGCGCCGTGGCCCCGTTGAAGGCGGTCGTGGAGAACAAGAAGGAAACCGATACGGTCCGGCGGTACGCCAGGCGGTCGCTGGAGAGGATCGTCGGCCTGAGGGTCGCCGATCTCCGCAGCGCGGCGGAGTATTACTACCTGAAGGCGTACAGATACTACATGGAAAAGCCGGGCGTCCCTGAGGAAGCCGCGGATGCGGATGGAATAATCTGGCACCTCGGGACCGATGGCGAGTTGAAGGGGGTAACATATCCCTCCTACGCATGGAACGAGCAGATGGCCGAGTGCGCCCTTTACAAGGGTATGAGGCTCTACCCCGGGTTCGAGGACTACTATCCGCTGTTCGCCTGCGTGATGGGGGCGCAGTATTCGGAGGTGAAGGAGCTTCTGGATGTAATCAGCGAGACCCCGGCACTGCACAGGCTTTCGGAGGAAGAAAAGAACGAGGTGGCCGAGCGGGACAAGCTGTACGCCGACTGCCAGATACTTGCCCGCGCCGTCGGCGCCCGCCACCTGTATGCGGCGCTGGACAGGGCGCTGGCCGACCGGCGGCCGATGGTTGCCGTCTTCCTTTGCCGGCAGATTGCCGAGGTGGATCCGACGGGGACGGGCCTGCCGTTCTCAGATCTCGACGTTATTCCGGCTCCGGAACCGGTCGCCGTGGCCGAGGCTCCGGCCGCGGCCAGACCGGCCGTCGAAGCGGTTCCATCCGCGCCGGCCAGACCCGCCCCGAAAGCCGTCGAAAAACCCAGACCCAGGGACTGGTACGATTGGAGCGGGAGCGGCGCGGGGACGCCAAAGGAGCCTGTAAAGCCTGAGGAGACCGGGAAGACCGAGACGCCGAAGAAGGCGGAAGAACCGACTGGGGCCGCGGCAGGAAAAGCCGCACCGGAAGAAAAACCGGCCGAGGCGAAAAAGGAAGAGCCGCGGAAACCAGGAAAACAGGATTGGTACGATTGGAGCGGTACCCCGGCGAAGAAAGCGGAAGAACCGAAGAAGGCCGAGGAACCCGTGAAGACCGGCGAACCGGCGAAGGTAGAGGAGCCGAAGCCGGTGGTTCCGGAAAAGCCGGCGGAATCCGCGAAAGAATCACGGAAGAAGGCAGACTGGTACGATTGGAGCGGTACCCCGGAGAAGAAAACGGAAGAGCCGAAGAGGGCCGAAGAACCAAAGAAGGCTGAGGAGCCGCCGGCCGGGGCCCCCCAGAAGAAGCCCGAGTCCAGGAAGCGGGTGTGGTACGACTGGGGCGCCGGGAAGGAAGGCGAAGCGGGGGAGAAGAAGGAGGAGGAAAAGAAGGAAGAGAAAAAGGAGGAGCCGAAGAAGGAAGGCGGCGAGGCGACGGGGTGTCGCTCGTACGTCGTATGGCCGGTTGCCATAGGAGAGGACGAAAAAGCGAAGAAGGCTGAAGAGACGAAAAAGGAAGAGAAGGAGAATAAAGAAGAGAAAAAGGGCGAAAAGGCCGGGAAGGAGGAGAAGAAGGGGAGCGGAGAGGGTGCCGGGAAACAGACTGAACCGGCGCTGATACCGGGAATGGGTTCTTCGCTGATCCGGGCTCTGGACGATGCCGACGAGCGCATTCAGTACGCTGCGGCGGTGGCCCTCGCCCGCATGAACAGGTTCCCGGAGCCTTTCGCCGGATCGGACAGAGTAGCGTCAATCCTGGCCAGGGGCGTCGGGGAAGCCGGCCCGCTCCAGATACTTATCGTAGATGAAGACGCCAACGTCCGCAACGATCTCCGGGCCAGACTCGAGGCGCTCGATTACGGCGTAACCGATGCCGAATCGGGCAGGGACGGCCTGGCAAAGGCGAAGAGCTTCCCGCCGAAGGACGTTGTGCTGGTTTCCGACAGGCTCAGGCGCGACCTCACCACCAGGCAGTTCCTTGAGGAATGCAAGGCCGACATCCGCACCCGCTACATGGCGACAGGCATACTGGTAGATACCGCTACGAAGGCGCAGACCGAACTCAGGCTGGGCACCGAGTGGGTCTTTATACCGAGGGAACCGGGTCTGGCCGAGCTCACCGAGGCGGACAAGAAGACGCTGGAAGACTTCAGGAAGAAGAAGCTGGAGGAGTCGGGCGGCAAGGTTCTTTCGGAAGATGCGATGCGCGAATACAACGAGCTGAAGCGCAAGCTCGTCAAGGAAAGGGACTTGGAATCTTTGAAGGCGCCGATAGAGAAACTTGCGAAGTCGAGGCCGGCCGAGTCGGTACCGAAGCGGCTGGCGGAGGCCACGGCGCTCGAATGCGCCACGGCGCTGGCCCAGGTGGATCCGCTCAGGACCCACATCCGCCTGACGGACGCCGTGCCGGCCCTGGTGAAGGCGCTCGAGAACCGGCCCGACCCGCTGCGCATCCAGGCGATCATTGCGCTCGGCCGCATCAGGGCCAGGGAAGGACTGAAGACGATAACGGACATCTTCCTGAATACGAACAACCCGCAGGAGCTGAGGGCCAGTGCGCTGCGCAGCCTCACGCAGATAGATCCGGCGGCCTCCCTGGCCGCCTTCCTCCGGGCGCAGGAGGAAAAGGAGTTCGATATGCAGCTGACCGGCGGCACCGGATATGGCAGGGGGGTATCGAAGCCGGCCGATATCGTAAAGTTCCTAGATCAGGAGCGGATAAAGAAAGACGAGAAGGAGAAATAAGGCGGCTCTCTAACAGCAACGCTGCCTTCCGCCGGGATCGGACCGCCGGATGGCGAGAAGAGTGCGCTGAGGGACCGTGGCCGGTCGGGCAGGGGACGCGGATCGCGTCCCCTGCGTTTTTTGAGCAGTTCAGCGGGGTTGGCGGCAGCTCCTCATGTGGATCAGAGCAGGCGCCATCTCACGGCGGCGATGAGCTTGCGCGATACCGACGCCGTCTCCAAACGCTTGTCCAGCACCGACATCCGTTTGCCTTTTTCTTCGAACAGTTCAGCTCTGCGTCTGGATATTCTGTCCCTGAGGCGGGCGTATTCGAGTTCGAGACGGTGGATTTCCCTGCGGATTTCCTTGCGTCTGGCGAAATCCGGGGTCGAGTCGCGTGCGCGCCTCGCCGCCTCCCATTCCTTTTCGATACCGGCGAGGGCCTTTTCGTCGGCGGCCAGCGCCTCCATAGCGTAGTTCTCGAGCTTGTTCATTTCCGTATCGTAGCAGTCCTCGTTTCTGCGCCGTATGGCATCGAGTGCGGCGGCCTCGGCGGACTTTATGGCGGTGGACAGCGGCGGCCTGTCCGGGGGCGGCGGATCGCCGGGTTCGAACGATGTGGAGACGAAGGCGAGTTTTTCGGCCACTTCCCGTTCGAGGGGCAGCCACGAATCACCGTCGCGCACGGCACCGGCGTAGATCAGCCTGTCTTCTGTCACGAGCCCCTCAAACCTGGTGCGGACGACGGCCAGGACGCCCTCCCTTCCGATCAGCGGCTCCAGCATGGATATTTTGTGGCCGGCTGCAGAGTAGTGGAA
>JAOACM010000243.1 GCA_026417845.1 Planctomycetota bacterium
TGGGCTACGAGCACGTATTCGTGTATTACCTGCTCGCCTTCAGCGTGCTCGTGGCCCCGGCATTTTCCTGCAATACGTTCACGCAGGAGCGCGAGAGGGGAACGCTCGACATGCTCCTGACCACGCTCGTGCCCCCGCGCCGGATCGTACTGGGCAAGTTCCTGTCGTCGTACCGCCTGTCAATGATGCTCACCGGCCTGGTGGGCATGGCCATGCTGTTCTATCTGGTTGCGCCCATCCAGGATGCCTCTGTCGGGTTCGGCGAGCGCCTGGCGCGTCTGGGCATATACGCGCTGATCGTCGGGAGCACGGTCCTGTTCGAAACGGTTGTCGCCATGTTCATCTCGCTGCTGTCCGGAACGACCTCCGTGAGCATGATAGCCAGCTACGCGACCGTGCTGCTGGTTCTGGTGGCGCCGGCGGCCGCCGAGGTTATCCTGCGGGTCTTCACTGAGGTCCGCATGGAGGAGATCGCACGGTATCTTGTGACGTGCCCGTTTGCGGCAGTGCATTCCGTAGCCCCCCGCGGCGCGGGCGAGGCGATGCCGCCGGTCTGGATCCCTTATCTGGCCGTCACCATATCAGCGTCTGCGGCGCTGCTGGGCGTAATGGCGAAGTGGATGCGGCCGCTGATGGACAGTTTACGTCCGGGAGGATAATGCTCCACGCGTTCGGAGTCTGTCTGGAAGCTCTGGTGTCGGCAGGGATTCCGCGGCATCGACCGGGGTTCGGCCGGAGTTTCCGGACGGGCCCTCTTACGGTACCGGCTGGGCCCGATGTCGCAGGAAGGAGGAGGGGAACATGGGCGGCGGATACCATGTCGCGGCGATAGACTTCGGGAAGACCAACAAAAAAGTGCTCGTCTACGACAGGAATCTGCGGCTTTGCGCTTCTGCCAGAAAATCCTTCGGCGAGGTCCGCAGGGAGGGATTCCGCTGCGATGACATTCCCGGCGCAATGAGGTTCGTCGCGGAGGAACTGCGGAAACTGGCCCGGTCGGGCAGGTACCGCATCAGGGCGATATCGGTCACGGCGCACGGAGCGACGCTGGCAATGCTCAAGGCTGACGGCTCCCTCGCGCTCCCTAACATCTCCTACGATACCGACCCCGGCGCAGAGACAAGGAAGGCGTTTTTCGAGCGGTTCGGCGATCCGGGAAAGCTCCAGGCCGAAACCTGTACTCCCCCGCTGCCGCTCCTGATAAACCCCGGCATCCAGATTTTCTGGCTCCAGCGTCAATATCCGAAGCGCTTCCGCTCGGTGGCTACGATCCAGTTCCTGCCCCAGTATATCGGCTTCCTTCTGACCGGCAGGACGGCGGTCGAGCCGACGTACTGCGGCTGTCATACGTATCTCTGGGACTTCGACGGGAACCGGTTCGGCAGGATAGCCAGGGAGCTGGGCGTGGCGGACATGTTTCCAGGGAATATGAACAATCCGTGGGACGTGCAGGGCACCCTGTCACCGGAATGGGCGAAGAAGACGGGGCTGCCATGCGACTGCATCGTCACGTGCGGTATCCACGACAGCAACTCCTCACTGTTGCCATACCTGGTCAAGGACCTGGGACGGTTCGTCCTGAACTCGACCGGGACATGGTGCGTCGCGATGTCGCCTGACGGAACTTATCCGCTGTCCGCGGATGAGATCGGGAAGGAGGTTTTCTACAATCTGAGCGCTTTTGGCAGACCGGTCAAGACTACCATTCTGCGGGGCGGGGCGGAGTTCGATTTCTACCGGGAACGGCTCTGCGGCGGGAGGCCCCATCCCGCCAGGCCCGATGCGAAGGCGCTCGACCGCGTCGTCAGGGAGGGGATGGCGATCGTTCCGGCTTTGTTCCGCGGTACCGGAGTATTCCCGCACGGCTGCCCGAGCATCATCGGCGCCGACGCGCTGCTGACGGACGCCAACCTCGCTTTCCACGCCCTCGATCTGTCTCTGGCTATCCAGTCCAAGCGGGGTATAAGGATGGCCTGCGGTGGCGGGGAGGCGAGTGTGGCCATCGAGGGCGGATTCGCCGGGAACGCGACGTACTGCCGGCTGCTGGCAGCCCTGATGCCCGACGCCAGGGTGTACATATCGAGCCTGCGCGAGGCGACCGCTTACGGCGCGGCGATGCTGGGGATATGCGCCGTCGAGGGCAAGACTCCGCGCGATATCGCGGAAAGAGTCCGAATCCGTCTCGATCCCGTCGAGCCGCTCCGGACGTCCGGACTGGAGGAGTACGAGAAGCGGTTCGTTGAGCTGGCGGGCGGCTGACCCGGCGCGCTGCCCTTTTTTCCCAAGAGCCTGTATCCAAAAAACCTCCTGCCGGACAGTGGGACCCGTTGAGCGTATAAGCTGCACACCGGAGGTTTTCGAACAGGCTCTAGAGCGCCCCGTATTTTTTGGCGAACGCCTCCGCCTCCTTACGGTCCTTCTCCGTTACAGACACGAACATTACGAACCCTTCGGTCGTGCCGAGCTTGTCTGCCAGCCGGTCGAACTTTCTCCAGTCGCCTACGTATTCGGCGCGCTTCCCGGCCGTGAATATCTTCCGGTACACGTCGGGCCACTCATCCCCCTGCGGCTTGCCGGCGCCAGGCACCCACTGGATTCCCTTCAGCTCGGGTATAGACAGGAGCGAATCCAGATGGGGCAGCTGCCCCACGCCGTCCAGATGGTAGAACGCATGCTGCAACCTCCGGCACGACGCGGCCAGTTCCGGCCTGACGAACTTATCGAACATCTTCGGCCCGATCATGTAAGCGAAATCGCACTGGAGCATGTAGTAAGGAGTTTCGGAAAATATCGGGCACCATGCGGTATAGCCGGGATCGGCCTTTCGCAGAATTGCGTCTATATCCTCGAAGCATCGCCACCATGCGCGGTGTTCCTCCCACGTCAGGCGTATGACCTCGTCGGGAAAATCAAGGAGGTCGGTCAGCAGCTTTTCACCCGGCCGGAAAGTGGACAGGACGTCCAGGTTCCCGCCGAGGTCCGTCATGGCAACCTGGACCAGTCCGTCCCAGCGATCCATGGCGATCCGGCATATGTCCCTGACGCGCTTCAGCCACACGTTCTCCGGGTCGTATTCGAACTTAATATCCTTTATCTCTCTGTCGTCCGGCGAATGGAACCACACGGTCCCCGTGGCCGGCTCAGGTCGCGCCCCTAGGAACGCAGCGAGCACGCCGGGACCGAAATCGGGCCAGACGCAGGGGAATGCATCGGCCAAGTACTCGACGCACGACAGGTCGTAGTCCCACCAGTCCACGATATCTTCCGGGGCGATGGAGAGGTCGTACGACGTGGTATCCCTGGAGACGCGAGACAGTTTCGGCGCCGGGCGGCCCGGATCGCGGCCGCGAACTCTCAACTGTATGAGCGGCCTGCCCAGCCTGCCCTCCCACCACAGCCGCGCGTTCTCCCTGACGCGCTGCCATCGCTTCCCGTCGAAATCTATCGCCATGTCGAAACTCCCGAACATGGAGAGGCCGGCTCCATTCCTCTCTTGAAGCCCGCCCAGAAATTTTCCGTCGCGAAGTCGAGAGCTCAGGGCTGTAGGCTGTGCGACGGCAGGTTCCCGGACAGGCTCTTATTTCGAACTTCCGGCGAGCCCCTCCTCCCCCGGCTCCCTCTACTGCTCCCTGGCTGGGAGCCCCTTCCCGGAAGGCGGGGAGGCTTTGACATCCCCCGCCCCTTGCGCCTTATCCAGCACCACGCGTCCCGATCTGACACCACGCACGCGATCGAGTTCGGCCAGTAATATCTGGTAGTTCAGCGTGCTGTTTATGTAGCCGACCTTGGCGTTGAGCAGATCGTCTTCGGCGAGCACGACGGCGAACGAGTCCTTCAGACCCCGCTCGAAGCTGATCTGCGCCGCCTCCGCCGACCGCTTCGCCTGCTCCACCTGTTTCGCCTGGCTCATTATGGTCGCTTCGGCCTGACGCAGCCGCCTCATCAGGTCGCGGACTTCGGCCTTGACCTCCACCCTCGTATTCTTCAGGTCTATCTCCGCCAGTCTCATGTCCAGCAGCGCCTTCTCGTAAGCGACCCTGTCGCTCACCTTTCCCCACGGAATCGTCACCCTGAGGCTTGCGCTCATATCGGTATTCGCCATCTCGCCGGCATCGCTCCAGTCCTCTCCCGACCCATACCCCCTGACGGTACCGGAAAGGTCCACCTGCAGGCCGAGTCCGTCCTTCCTGAGGAGCGAAGTCAGGCGGGCGAGCTGGGCGTTGTAGCGCGAACGCGCGATTTCAATCCTGTAGCCGAGGGCCTCGGACAGGACGCGATCTTCGTCGAACCTGACCGCCGTGAACAGGTTCTTCCTCGATATCTCCTCGAAGCGTTCCTCCCGGCCTTCCGCGGCCGGCAGCCGTCTCCTGATCACGAGGTCCACGCGAGCCGGATTCTCCGCCGTCTCTATCACGCGCGACTGGTCAGCAGGTGCCGATTCTCCGAAATCCACATCCTCAAACTCGACGCGCACCCCCTCCGCCAGATCAACGTCCATTATCCGCTTCAAGGCGTCGTAGGCAGCCTCCAGGTTGGTCTCAGCCGCCACCAGCTGGACCTCGCGGTTCGCCTGCTGTATCTCGGCATTGAACACATCGAGCTTCGTGACCTGGCCGGCCCTCTCTCTCGCCTGCGACAGCATCACGAACTTCCGCGCCGACTCCAGCGCCCGCCTGTTGACTGCCAGCAGGTGCGTGGCGCGCACGCAGTTGCTGTAGCTCTGGCGCGTCTGGAATATGAGCTGCTGGACGGCCAGCTCCAGCCGCGCCCGGGACGAAAGCCGCCTGATCTCCGCGGACCTTATCTCGTACATCCCTGCGTCCAGGCCGGCCGAGCGCCACAGCGGCTGCGTCACCGTCAGCTGGTGTGATATGCCGCGCGAGTACGGCGTCAGATCAGTCTTGCTCTGTGTGGCTCCCACTACATAATCGAGCTCGGTACCCCATGGCGTCTTCTGGGATACCGAGAGACTGCCGCCAAGCGATTTCGAGTCCACGCCGGCATCCGACCCGGCCGCCGTGGCTCCGAGCGAGAAAACCGGCAGATACCTGGACTTGGCGGCCGCTACGTCGAGCGCGGCGGAGGAATCCTGAAGGCGCGTCTGGAGCAGACCCAGGTTGTTCTGAACAGCCATCTCTATGCAATCGTTCAAAGACAGGACGATCGGGTTGCGCGATTTTCTCGCGCCATCCTTACCCGCCGCGCGCTCTCCCTCTCCTTCGCCCGCGGCGGTGCTTTTAACTCCGCCGCCGCCTTCCCCTGCAGCCGGCGGCTCGCGCTGGCCTCCGTCCCTTTTACCGGCCTCGCCCGTCTCGCTTACAGCGGAGGCGGTTCCGCCCTCCCCGGCCATCCCGGCGGCCATCCCGAAGATGCACGCTGCGACAACCACAGCGGGCAAAAGCACCGCGGTAAAGGCTGCCGCGGACGATCCGGCGTTCCCGGATCCGATGTTTAAACGCGTTCCCAATTCGAACCTCCTTAAGTCTGTTCCTCCACCGACCGCTTTGTCCGCCGGGGGACGAGGGGCCGTTTCGAGCGCGGCAGCGCGCCGGAGCCGGGACCTTCCCTTTCACCGAACTATTGTTCCCCCTGCTCCGCCGTCCCGGGGCGTCCGCCGCAAAATCAGTTCAACAAACGACCATCCGGTTTCTTACCCTTTTTCGTCGCGTCCTTCAACACCATACCTGGGAGGCGAGGCGGCGGCGCGGCGGCTGGTTGACGGATGCGTGACAGGATTGTTGCACATCAGGCGAAACGTTTGAGAGTCCAGAGGAGATCCCGCAGTAGCAGCCAAAGTCCTTCCAGGGCGCGCCTGGCGTCCGATATGGAAGTCGGACGCTACCGTATGCCGCCGCAAGGGTACCACCACAAGGTCACGCGCCTGGCGGCGGATCCCTTCCCCGGCCGTTGACTCCGGTACCGGAGCCGGTCATCATTTCCGCCCGGATATGCGCAGGCAGGACAGGGAGGGAATCCGCATGGGGGGCGAACACGATCGTTACGATCGCCAGGTCCTGCTGCCGTTCATAGGCAGGGAAGGGCAACGGCGCATCGGCGTCTCCACTGTGGCGATAATCGGTTGCGGAGCGCTGGGTACGTCCGTCGCCGACATCCTCGCCCGCGCCGGCGTCGGACGCATCAGGCTCGTGGACCGCGACTACGTCGAATGGTCGAACCTGCAGCGGCAGGCGCTGTTCGAAGAGGAGGACGCCGGGCTCTGCCGGCCGAAGGCCGCCGCAGCCGCCAGAAAGCTACGCCAGATAAACTCGCTGGTGCAGGTCGAGGCGGCCGTCAGGGACGTATCGGCGCGAAACGTCGAATCGTGTCTGGAGGGTGCCGATGCGGTTGTGGATGCCTGCGACAATTTCGAAACGCGGTTCCTGCTCAATGACGCGGCAGTCAAGCTGAAGATACCGCTCGTCTACGGAGCATGCGTCGGCTCGACCGGCATGGTTTTCGCCATCATCCCCAGCCGGACGCCCTGTCTGCGCTGCGTCTTCGGTTCACCCCCGCCGCCAGGCGTTACTCCGACCTGCGATACCGCCGGCATCCTGGGCCCCGCGGCGCGCGCCGTGGCCGCGTTCCAAGCGGCGGAGACCCTCAAGATATTGACCGGCAGGACGGAGGCTGTCAGGCGGGGTATCGTCCAGTTCGACATGTGGGGGGCGGAGGCGCGTATGGGAGGCGTAACGCTGCCGGAAGCTCCATCGTCCGACTGCCCCTGCTGCGCGATGGGGCGCTACGAATTTCTCGAAGGGGCGGACGTCTCCAGGGATGCCGTGCTGTGCGGGCGCGGCGCGGTCCAGGTTACCCCCGGAGGGGACGCAAAACTCGACCTCGATGCGCTCTTCAAGCGGATCAGGGGATCGGGGATCGCAGACGTATCGTCCAACGAGTTCCTTGTCAGATTCACGGTGCCGGAGGGGCTGGAGATTATAGCC
>JAOACM010000244.1 GCA_026417845.1 Planctomycetota bacterium
CGCTCGTCGGCAGCGTCAGATGTGTATAAGAGACAGGGGTTTCGCCGCCGAGGCAGTCGCTCGATCCCATGCGCCGCTTCCTGGTCAGGGCGGACCTGGCCGCCCCAGTCAGGACTGGCGGATTGGATCTTGCCGATGTTGCCGTATCGGTTCCGGACCCAGGCGCGGAGTTCGGCGGCGGCGAAGACGTGGCAGGAAGCGTTGACCCGGTGAGGGGCGGACGGACCGATGCGCGAGGCAGGGGCGCTGAGGTGCCGGGCGTAACGGTGGACAGCCCGCCGGTGCGGACATTTTATGTGGAGCCTGTCTACCCCGAGGCGGCGAGACGGCTGGGCGTGGAAGGCTGGGTGGAGGTGGAGTTCGCCGTCGGGACGGACGGGCGGGTTTCGGATGCAAGGGTCCTCCGCTCAAGCGGCGGAGGACGGCTGGACGAAGCGGCGCTCGCCGCCATCCGCCGCTGGATGTTCCGGCCGGCGCTTCGCGGCGGCAGACCGGTCCCGGCCACATGCGCCGTAAGGGTCGTGTTCAGACTGGAGGATCGGTAAGGTGGGGCGCCCGTCAGCTTCCCGCGCGCGCGTCTGGAACCGCGCCGGATGTCCGATCGCTCACGCTGCCGCGGAGATGGAGCCTGTCCAGAAACCTCCGGACGGGAGAGGGGGCGGCCTGGATCCCAAAGCTCCGCGCCCAGGGTTCTTTGACAGGCTCCTGGAGCCTGTTGTCCGGAGGATGCGCATCACCGGGCGCCTGCAGCTTCCGGACGACTCAGGCAGGACGCTGCCGAAACCCTGGTCGCCGCGGAAGTTCAGGGACAGGCGCTTGGAGCCTATCCAGCTTCCCCGGCGTATTAGATTCCCGAGGCGTACCGTCAGATTGGAGCGGAGGTTTTTGAACAAGCTCTTGGAGCATGTCCGAAAACTTGCCGTCGTGAAGTTTGCGGCTCTGCGTTTTCGGCTTCGTGGCGGTAAGTTTTTGGACAGGTACTTATCCGGTACGCGAGCAGAATGCGATGCCCTTGGACGGAAGGGAGATTTACCCGGGAGGCGAGGAGGTATATCCCTGCTCTTCAGAGAGAACCCGCATTCGCCGGATAGCTTTTTCTGCGGTTTTTACCCCGAGCGACTTTCAGAGAGCGCCGGATGCAGGCCTGCGCGCGCCCTCTCCGCAAGCGCCCATCGCGGCCCATCCGACGGCCGCCCCCGCAGGCCAACATCGAAACCGGCTCCCGGCGCGCCGGTCCTCGCCCTCGCCCACGCACGCCGCCTCCGGGTGCTGGCGGCTGTCTTCGTCCTCGCGGCCGTATGGATGGGCGGGGTCTCCTCGCGCGCGGAGGACGGAAGAAACGCGGACGGCCGCGCGTCGCGGGGGGCGGCGGGGAAAGAAAACGGGAAGGGAAGGGCGAACAGACGGGAAGAGACCGTACAGATAGAGCACATCGAGGCGGAGGCCGTCAGACAGGCACAGAAGGTCTGGAAGGAGGATCCGAAGGCCGCCGAGAGGATACTTGAGGAACGCTTGGCGGTAAGGCGCGCTCCCGCCGTCCTGTTCCAGATGGGTGTCTTCAAGGCGCGTGGCGGGGACGAGGCATCGGCCATCGCGCTCTTCCGGGAAGTTCTGGGGGTGGATCCGGACTTCCCCGGAGCGAGGAAAAATCTGGGCAGGCTGCTGGCGGCTTCACGCCGGTACGAGGATGCCGCGGAGCATCTGCGGAAGGGGATAGCCGTTGAGGGTCCGGATGCCGATTCGGCCGCGGCGCTAGGACAATGTTACCTGGCGATGGGAAAGCCCGCGCCGGCCGAGACCGCCATCCGCTGGGCGCAGGTCCAGAAGCCGGACGATCCGGGACTCCACGCGATGCTGGCCCGCGCCCTGTACGAACAGGGGAGATTCGCGGAATGCGAGGCGGCGGCGCGCGCGGCGCTCTCCGCCGATCCTCTCAACGAAACTTCCTGGCGGCTGCTCGCCAACGCCCGCGTATCCGGCGGAAGGGCAGCCGAAGCCGCGGACGCGCTCGAGGCGCTGCTACTGGTCCGCGGCGCAGACGTGCCTGACGTCCTGTGGACGCTCGGAGACCTTTACCTGACGGAAGGCATGCCGAGACCTGCTGCATCAGCGTATGAGAGGGCTCTGGCGGCCGGGAAGCCGCCGGCCGACCGGCTCCGCTCGATGGCCCGGGCATTTCTTGCTGCCGGCGATCTTGCGCGCGCGGAACGATTCGCCGGGCTGGCCCTGGAAACCTCACCGGACGACGCGGTCGCACTGATCGTAAAGGCGCACTGCGCGCGAGAGAGAGGCGACATCAGGACTGCGAAGGAAGCCTATGCCAGAGCCTCGGCGGCCAATCCGCTGTGCGGCGAGGCGCTGCTGGCGCTCGGCGATATTGCCTTGGAGGAGAAGCGATATCCGGAGGCGCTTGCGCATTACAGATCAGCGCGCTGCATAGCCGGTTTCGAGGAGGCGGCGCTCAGGGCTGAGGCCGATGCCCTCCTCAGGGAAGAACGGCTGGCCGAGGCGATGGATGTTCTCGATCGCATCCGCACCATCCGGCCCGATCCGCGGGTTGACGCGCTTGTCAGGGAGGTGCGGTTACGCATGAGGCGGGAGGCCGGCACAGAAGCAGGGCCGTGATGCGGAATCCGACGATTGTGTGCCTTCTCATAGTAAGAGCCTGTCTAAAAAACTCCTGCGGCGGCCAGGGCTTCCGCAGCGGGGCACCAGATCCGGCCGGAGGTTTCTGGATAAGCTCTAATCGTTTGCCGGGTTCAGGCTGGGGGGTGCTACTCGTGATGGTGCACCCGAGCTGAACAGCGATAGCGCTTCCCATGTACCCAGCGCCCACGTCCCTGTGCCCCGCATACATACGAGGCGGCAAACAGTTACATCCCTCGAATCTGGCGGATCGCCGCCCGGGACGTCGTCCCCCGGTTTCCGGGACGGCGGACGTAATTGTTTGCCGCTCTCAGGCAGCGGCTGCTATTGATAGCGCGCGAACCGAAGCGGCAACAGCGCGCCACTAACGGACCTGCTCCACCCGCTGTGCCCCGACATCAGGGGGTGGCAAACAATTACCGGCGGACCATTACTCCTCAGGCGCGCCGGGATCCGGAACGAACGGGATGTGCAGGCGTCGTATGCTCAGGGCCGTGCCGCTGTCTCTGTCCGAGGTGATCTCGATCCCGCTCAGCCGCACGTCCCCGGTGGCCACATCATAGTGGGTCGGGACGCCGGTACGGAACTTCTTGAGCACGGCCTCCTTGACCCGGCCGATGACCGAATCGTAGGGCCCTGTCATGCCGAGGTCGGTTATGTAGGCTGTTCCGCCCGGCAGGATGCGCTCATCGGCGGTCTGGATGTGGGTGTGCGTCCCGAATACGCACGTGACGCGGCCGTCCAGGTGCCATCCCATGGCGATCTTCTCGCTGGTGGCCTCGGCATGCATGTCCACCAGTACGAGGCGCGTCTGGGGCCCGATCTCGGCCAGTATGCGGTCGGCCGTTTTGAACGGGCAGCAATGGGGTTCCATGAAGATGCGCCCCTGAAGGTTGATGACGGCGAAGCGGATGCCGTTGCGGGACGTATATACGCCGTAGCCCCGACCGACCGCCTGCGCCGGCATGTTGGCGGGGCGGAGTATGCGGGGTTCGTCGAGGCAGCCTACATACTCCTTGTTGCGGAAGAAGTGATCTCCCGTCGTGATGACGTCGGCGCCCGCGACCAGGAGCTTTTTGGCGATAGAAAGCGATATGCCGGAGCCGCCGGCGGCGTTCTCCCCGTTGACCACTACGATATCGAAGGAAGATTCCTGGATGAGCTTCGGTATCAGGCGCGTCGCGGCGGCCCTGCCCGGCCGGCCGACGATGTCGCCTAGTATCATGATCCTGGCGGTCGGCACCTCATCGCTCCTTTCCGGCAGCCGGTTGGCGGACCGGCCTGGATGCTGTCCCCGTCCCGGCACATATCAGCCGGCGGCAGAGATACCTGGAGCCTGTCCAGCCCGCGGACGCGAAGGGAGCACCCCCCAGGATCCCGACCGTCCACCGGCATTCCGACGTCCCCGTACGTAGAGGGAGGCAACACCGAGCCCCGATCTCCGGGCCAGGGGTTCCGGGACAGGCCTTTACCTGGCATACTCGATGAAGCGCGACTCGCGTATCAGCGTCACCTTCACCTCGCCGGGATATTCCAGCTCCTCCTCTATCTTCTTGGCTATGTCGCGTGCGATTCTCGCGCAATCCTTGTCCGAAAGCTTGTCGGCCCTGGCCATCACCCTGACCTCGCGGCCGGCCTGTATGGCGAACGCCTTCTCTATCCCTTCGTTCGAGGATGCTATCTCCTCCAGGCGTTCCATACGCTTGATGTACTTCTCGAGCGATTCGCGCCGCGCCCCGGGCCGCGAGGCGGACAGGCTGTCGGCTATCTGGCATATGATGGGATAAAGGCTGTGTATCTCCATGTCCCCGTGATGTCCGCCTATGGACTCGATCACCTCCTGCCGTTCTTCGCACTGTCTGGCGATCTCCATGCCTATCTGTGGATGCGTACCCTCGGTTTCCTGATCCGCGGCCTTCCCTATGTCGTGAAGGAGGGCGCAGCGCCTGGCGAGGTTGACGTCCAGTTTCATTTCGGCCGCGAGGGCTGCGGCTATATGGGCGCATTCGACGACGTGCTGAAGGATGTTCTGGCCGTAGGACGATCTGTACCTCAGGCGGCCGATCATGGTTACGAGCTTCGGATGAATGTTTCGGATGCCGAGATCGGCGCATACCTTCCGGCCGGTCTGTTCTATTATCTCATTGATTTCGCTTTCGGACTTGGCGACCATCTCCTCGATCCTGGCAGGATGGATCCGTCCGTCGCTGACCAGTTTCTGCATTGCGGCCCTGGCCACCTCGCGACGCACCGGATCGAATCCCGACACTACGACCACGCCGGGAGTATCGTCAACTATAACATCCACTCCTGTAGCCTTTTCGAAGGCCCGGATGTTCCGTCCTTCGCGCCCTATGATGCGTCCCTTCATTTCATCCGATGGGAGATCTATAGTCGAAACGGTGGCCTCGGCCACGGCATCCGTCGCTATCCGCTGGATCACATCGAGAATCACCTTCCTGGCCTCGGCATCGGCATTTTCCCGCGCCCGCTTGATGGCCCGTGCGGAAAGTTCTGCTATTTCCCTGGCGCTTTCGGCCTCGATACGCTCCAGGAGCATCTGTTTTGCCTGTTCAGTGGATAGTCCTGATATCCGCGACAGTTTTTCCCTCTCCTCGGCCGCCAGCTTTTCTACCTCTGCCCTCCGGGCCTCGGCTTCTTTCAGTATCTCCATCCGCCGCTGCTCCAGCTTCGTGAGCTCGGCTTCCTTCTGCTCCACCTGGCGTAATCTCTGCTCGACCAGATCCTCGCGCCTCTCGATTTTCTTCTCCGCCCTCCTTATTTCCTCCCTGGAATTGCGTATCTCCTTCTCCAGTTCCTGCCTGGCCTTCAGGCATTCCTCGGTGGCCGCAGCTTTCGCCTTCGCTACCTCGGCGCGTCCTTCCTCGATTATCCTCGCCTTTATCGCCTCAGCCTCCGCTTTTATCGCATCCCTGTTCTTCTCCTCACCCCGCCTGCGCACCATGTGTGCCGCCATCGCTCCGCCAGCGCAGCCGATGGCGAACCCGATCGCAACGAGCAGAAAATCCATCGGGCGGCCTCCTTTCAAGATCGGAAGCCCGTTGGGGAAAAGGTATGGGTGTGAGGAGACCGGATTGAAAGCCCTGGCGATCAAGGGAGGGAGGAACGATCACGCAGGAGGAATCGCCCCGGGCTGCAGTGTTATACGGCGCTTCCAATGCGGATAATCACATCTTCCTCAGTACGCCGCGTATTTACGCCGACCGGCATTTCGCGTCGCATAACATGATCCCTGCCGGCGCGCCGCATGTGGCGCGCTGGTAACGTACGACTAGGTGCCCCACAAATCCCGATGAGAAATAACCCGCTCGCATTCCGCAGCCCTGCATGCGCCAGGCACCCGGCAGCCCCGGACGGAACATGTGGCGCTTTCAAGGTTTGCCCGCAGAAGCCACGCGACTGGCGATCCGCTTCGTGCCGTTCGGCGCAATCGGAGTCGAACTTCTTATCGGCTCCTCGCCACCCGCATCGGGACTCGCCACAACCCTGATCATTTCCCCTGTCGCAGCCCAGATGCGCGATCCTGCCGAAACCGAAGTTATTTCACGGCCCGACGGACCTTGCCGCGAACGCCCTCTCAGGAAACCGCCAGCGCCTCATCCGCCGGTGCCACCCTGCCTCGGCGTTCCGCAACCGTTCTTCAGCCTCCGCCACTATGACCGCTCGAATCCGCTCCTCTCACAATGCACATGTCCTTCCCGCGGACTCTCGCCAGTACCAAACCACAATAAAAGCATATGCGCTCCGTTCATGGATGTCAAGAATTTGTTTGCTGTCTGCCGGTCTGCGGGAGGAGATTTTCCGCGACGATGGAGTCCGTTACCTCAGTTCCTCGGAAGAGAACCTGCTCCGTCAAAGCCGCGGTTTTCTCGATCTTTACCTTAAAGCTTTCCTGGAGCGATGGATGCGGATCGGCGTATATCAGCCATATCCCATTCGCCTGCGCCCCTCCGGTCCTTCGCCCCCGTACATTCACAACACAATCCGGCTCCTATCAAGGGGGGTCGGCTTTATCGGAAATGACGCAACATATTTTCGTGCAATAAATTATGAAATATCGGCCTCGCGAAAGCTTTTATACTCAACTCTTTATCTCGTTGTTCTGCAAGGGGTTGTGATCTTAGGGTCTATCCGGAAGCCCCCCGAAAGGGTCGGGCGGGATGTCGCGGAAACCTTGGTCGCCACAGAGTTTCTGGATGGGCTCTTGGATCCCATCCAACGAGCCGGTTGCGCTGTTGGATGGGGCGGGGCGGAT
>JAOACM010000023.1 GCA_026417845.1 Planctomycetota bacterium
CTGTAGAACCATACTGCATTGGGAGGATGGACTGCGAAGCCTCTGAAGCCGGCCTGTCTGACGGTCTCGGCGCAGAGGTCGGCCAGCGACACCCCTTCCGCCGAAAGAGAAAGCCGGGGGAGATCGCCGGCGAACTCCCTGGGATTCCAGCCGACGTTAACCTCCCCCCTCTCCCCGATGTCCCGGAGGGCCAGATCCAGGCGCCGCGCCTTCCACTCAACCGGAACCTTCGTTTCGCGCAATTTGCGCCTTAGCGTTTCGAGCTGCGGGCGTTCCCGGAACGCGCCGGTCAGCGGATCTCCGGGTCCGCGGAGCGCGGCAACTATGGCGCCGATGCGGACGATCACGTCCATGGGAGCGACAACGTGTATCTGCCGCCGTCCTGCGTCAACCTCAACGGTGATATCATTCCTCAGGAACATAGGCCATTTCATCGCCTCGTGGAGGATTGCCCGCAGATCCCCGCCGCCCCGCTCAATAAAAAGCGCATCGGCCGGGTAGGCCTTCGCTTCCAGCTTTTCTCCGGCAAGGAAATCCGGGCCGCATATCCTGAAAGCCCTGGAGCCTGCTCGCCGGTACGCGGCGCCCAGCTGACGGCAGATGAAATCGGCGATCTGGCGCGCTGGAGCGTCCTTCAGCGCCACGCTGACGGGGATCGAGGCGAATTCTCTCGGATCTGCCACCTCCTTCTCGATGATCAGAGCCAGCCCGGTGCGCGAGGGAAATTTTTCCAGCGCTTTCTGCAGATTGCCCTCGCGAAGCTCGAACGTCGCCGGCCTTTCCATCGGGTCGTCCGGCGGACCGGGCGGATCGCTCCGGACGGGGCGGAGGGCCGGATCGTCCTCCGGCATTCCCATCACGCGCACGTAGACCGTCGCCGCCTCGCTTTCCAGCGTCCCGTCCGATGCATAAAACCTGACCTTGTATATTCCTTCCTTCGGAGCAACGAAGCAGGCCGTCATGCCCTTCCGCCGATCGTCCGGCTCGATACGCGCCTCGGAATCCACTTCGCCCTTTTCCCACCTGCCGCTCAAGGCCTGGCCGTCCGGGTCGAATGACATCCTGCCATCCAGTACGACCGGGCAGCCGCAAAAAGCCGGGGCCACGGCAGGGATACGCGCCACGGGCCGCCTGTTTCCGAAGCCCGGCTCGGATCCGGGGGGCACCTCAAAGGAAAACGTTTCTTCGATCCCGTCTCCCGATATCCGGACGAAGGTGTAGCTCCCGGGTTCGACGGGCCGCAGTTCGAGACTCCGCGCCTTCGCTTTACCCGGGGCCAGCGGAATTTCGGGGCCGGCTGTCTGCCGCCAGAGGCATGGGCCATCCGCGCGGTTTGCCGCGCCGCCGGCGGTTTCCCTCTTACTCGAACCGGGAGGCGGCGGATCGGCGCCCAGAACCACCTTTTCGCCGGCGCCGACCAGGCGCATCCGGCGGCTGGCGGCGGAAGGGGCGATGGGAACTTCTGCTCCCCCCGCCCCCGGGGGATCGGAGCGTCCGGTTGGCGGAGGCAACGGCTTCGATACCGCGCCTCCAGCATCGGCGGGCCCGGCCGGACCGTCCGACCCTTCTCCACCCATCCCGGCGGGCGCCGCCGCGACTATCGCGCACGCAAAACATACGGCCAGCCCAGTCCGCGGCCGGTCCGCATCCCCTGCCGGCCCCCGCCAGCTCCCCGATCCCGTACGGAAACGCCAGATGACCGGGATACCATTTCCCATGGCCGGAAGATCCATTTATCGCGCGCCCGGTCTCAGCAGAACCTTATCACGTCCTCAAGCAGCGAGACCGAAACTATCCTGTCCATCCGAACCGCTACGTTCCTGCGGTTA
Organism: Planctomycetota bacterium; assembly: GCA_026417845.1. Lineage (GTDB taxonomy): Bacteria > Planctomycetota > SZUA-567 > H5-PLA8 > CALKMO01 > CALKMO01. The sequence goes on from JAOACM010000023.1 coordinate 1,830, forward strand.
GGCCTGACGCCTATCTTCCGCGTCTCATGGATATATTTTTCCTTCGAGGTCTCCTCCGGGGATCGGCTGTGCACGTCCACGTTTTCGAGCACCACGCAACCCGCCTCGACGGACACCAGAGTACCGATATAGATGTAGTCCGCGTCCGTATCCAGGACGACCTCTTTGCCTGCCATCTTTCTGAGACGTTCGATCATCACCGCCTCCCCAACACAAAATTCGCGGCGCCGCCGGCGCCCCGGTACGCCTCGGCCCTGCCTGCCGCCCGCATCCCCCCCGCCATCTCCCTGCCTTACTCCGCCCCACTCTAACCCGCCGGCGACAGTCCGCCACACATATCCCACACCCCGCGGGAAATGTACGACATCGGCCCCGAAAAAGGAAACACGAATCGGCCGAGGGGTATATGGCCGTATCTGCGGAGCTTGGGATATGTGGCTGATCCGCCCCTGCCTTTTCGAAGGGCGCGGGGCGGATATAAGCATCGGGCGCGCCTACTCGCGGGGCGTTCCATGGCTTTGTATTTACGGCCATGTAATTGTCTGCCGCGTTCAGAGGGCGGCTGCTATTTATAGTGGTGCCCCGAACGGAACAGCAACAGCGTCGCTACAAATGGGGCCGCTCTGCCCGCTGCGACCCCACATATGGACACGGCAAACAATTACGCCCTGCAGACAGGTACCCGTTTGTCTTTTTTCCCGCCACTCCGGGCTGGGAGGAGTAGAGAGCCGAGACAGGACAGCGGACAATCGCGTCAGCTCAAGCCGGCCATTCGAGCGCCCCATCCTTCCACTGCCGTATCGTCTGGTTCGTCACCCCGAAGAAAAACTCGTGCCCGTGGGCCCTCGGGCAGTACCACATCCTGCCGACAACCTCCCGGTCCGCGCGCATCTCCTCCAGCGTGGCGAGCCTGGCGTTATCGAGCGAGTGAAACCACATGCCCATCATGCCATCTATCACGACACGCCCCTCCGGGGTCTCGACCAGCGTCGCCAAGTGACCCCTGAGTCCTATCGAAAAGCCCCTGAGGGGTACGCCGAGCAGCGAGCCGACCTTCTCAGCCAGGCAGGCGCAAAGCCTGGCTGTGTCCCCGCAGAAACAGCCCCCCAGCCGCGGCAGGGTCCGCACGGAAGCCAGCCCGGATACTCTGGACCAGACCCCCGAATGCCGCGTAACCGCAGGGTGATGAACCCATGCGGCCACGGCGCAGAGGGCGTCGCGCCAGTCGGGGAAGCGCGAGGCGATCATGGCGGCGGCACGGTCGAGGGAATCGCGGGCGGACAGATCGAGGTGCGCCGCGCCCTCGGGGTCCTCAAGGAAAAAATCTGACGGGGCGCCGTCCGCCGTAGTCCTGAGACGGTAGGCTGGAATCCGCCGGTAGATGTAGGCCCTGAACTTCCCCACGAAGTCTGTGTCGTCCGGCGACGGACGGGGGGGAAGCGGCCTGCTCCCCCGTCCGTACAGCTCGCGCGCGATTATGCCGCAGTCGAACCCGAAGGGATATCCGGCCGTCCACAATTTCTCCCCGCCGGCGACCTTAACGGTTATGGAAAGATGGGCGGTCTTCAGCAGATCGTTCGACCACTTGGCCCTGTGCGGGAACAGGACCGGCAGGACAACCGTTCCGCGGCCGGACCCGTCGTGGCTCCAGCTGACCTCGCGGACGCCGGCAACCCCCTCGTCCGGCAGGACGATCTCCGTCCGCGCCAAGCCCTCAGCCCGCGCCCCCGCCGGCATCGCGAAGCGCAGCCTGACATCGGACGTCTCGTCGTCCCCGGCTCCCCAACGAGGTTCGATGAATTCGATCTCCTCTACGGCGAACGGGGGCGGCGCCGCATACAGGTCGCCGAACGCCAGCGGTGCGTCGCCAACCCATTCGCCTGCCGGCGGCGGCCACGCCAGCGGCTCCGGAATGTACTCCTCCGAAAAACCGACCTTTATCCTGATGCCGACGGGAGCGCCAGGACCGGGCAGTGCGTCTCCCGCCGGCACGCGGAGTCGCGCGAAGAAGCGATGGCAGTCAAGCCAGCGGAACTCGCCGGCCCCTCCCCCGGGTGTCGGCAGCGCGCAGGAAGGAAACTCTCCAGGTTCCTCTCCCGGCGCGATCCATTCAGCCGAGCGCTCCACGACCCCTCTGTCGTCCACGGCGTACACCCGCCTGACGGCATGATCGTGACCGGGGTTCAGCATCAGCAGCGCATGCGCGCGATAATACCATTCCGGATGGTCGGCACCGGGCTTAGCGCCTTTCGCACCCTCGGCCAATACCGCCATCTCAATGGCGTCTCCAGCGATGCCTATCCACGCCATCGCCCGCCGGCCTTCAGCATCGGGGCCGAGGCGGAGCACAGGCCGCGAGGCGACTTCCTCCGGCGTCCGCGGGGGCGGATTGCCGCCGGCAACTATCGTCGGAGAGGCCAGACGGATCGTCCATCTCATCACTGGAACCTCCCAATGTCGTCCGTCCCGAAAGTTTGGGCGCCGGGGTAATTGCTTGACGCCCCGTATGTGTTAGGCGCAGGGGCGCCGGGCATATGTGGCAGCGCTATCGTTGTCCCGCTTGATCGCACCACCGCAAAGTAGCAGCCCCGCCCGATCCCGGCAAACAACTACGCGATGGGGGACTCACCCGCGCGATGCCGCGGACTCCATCCCGCCCGACATCACGCCTGCGGCAGGTCGCTCAAGGACGCGCCAATATCCGGTGCGGGGAACCAAAGTCCCCCGTCCGGAGACCAGCGCCAAGGCGCTCGCGACGGGCAAAGGACGGCAGGTCCGTTCCGCTGTAGAGAGCGCTGGCCCGACTCCATATACCGCACCCCGGCATCTGAGGAAGCCGTTTGCCGCAACGGGGATGGAAGGGAACGGCCGGCGTCCCCTGCCATATCGGCTTCGCGCCAACCGGCGCGGTCTTGTGACGCGCCCTTCCGCTACCCGGACCTTTCTCCCGTACGTTTTTTCCCGCGTTTCGCCGCCCTTATGCGTCCGGCCAGAAACTCGCCGTATTCTCTCCTGGAAACCGGGCATTTCACAGACCCGCCCTTCCAGCCCGACAGGATGATCGCGTTGGCCAGCTCCAGACTCTTCCGGCCTTCCTCTCCAGGCACATATTCGGACTTCTCCCCCCGTATCTGGAGCCCCAGATGGTAGAAGCACGCATCATGCGATCTATACGGGTAGCCGGGGTCTTCGGGAACCACGTCTTTCCACTCCGCCTTCGGACTGCCCCATTCCTCCCGGCACTTCGCGTTGAACTCCCGCGTCGGGACGTCGTTAACGGCGATCGAGGCCTTCCCATTTTCGAAAACGATGGCGCCCTTATCTCCGACCATTTCGATCCGATATATTCCAGGCGCGTCTGTTGTGGAGGCGACGAGCGTGCCCATGGCGCCGTTGGCGAACGTTACTATGGCGGATGCCCGGTCCTCGGTTTCTATCGGATGCATGAAAGCTTCGCACCTGCCAATGACCGTTTTTACTTCCAGCCCGGACTGCCACAGGTACTGGTCGAGCGCATGAGGGGCCTGGTTGAGCAGAACGCCTCCCCCCTCTCCCTCCCACGTGCCGCGCCAGCCGACCAGCTTGTAGTAGAAATCAGACCTGAAGCAGGTGGCAGTCATGTGTATCCTGGTTATTTCGCCGATGGCGTCCCCGATCACAAGTTTGCGGATCGTCCTCTGGAGAGGCTGGTACCGCTGCTGAAAGACCACCGACAGAACCGTCCCTGCCCTTTTGTGTGCCTGTATCATCCTGTCGGCCTCGGACACGGTCGAGGCTATCGGTTTTTCGACCAATACATGCACGCCAGCCCTGGCGCAGGCCACGGCGCCTGCGCAGTGGAACGGATGCGGCGTGGCAAGAGAAACCACATCGGGTTTTTCGTGCTTCAGCATGTCGGCCAGGGACAGATATCCGGGGACTTTGTACTCTTCCGAAACCTTCCTCGCCGTCTCGGGATTTATGTCGCAGATTGCGGCCAGCTCGTACATCTCCGGCAGGGCCAGGATCGCCTTTATGTGGCCTATCCCCATCCCTCTGACCCCAACCACCGCCGCCCTTAATCTCCCGGCCATATACCGCCCCCCGTTCCGGTCCGGTGCCTCATGGCGCGCACCTCCTCGCGGAACACCGGTAACTCTTCCCCGATCCCTCCCGCCTGGCGTCGCGTTACACACGCCCGTAATTGTTGGCCGTCCCACGTTACTGGGCACAGGGGGCACGGAGGCATGTGGTACGCTATTGTTGCCCTGATCGAGCGCCCCACTGCAAGCGGCAGTCCCTGCATGAACCCCGGCAAACAATTATACCCGCCCGGCTATGATCGCCGGCGGTCGCCTCTCCTCGCGCCAAGAGTCCCGCTCAAAAACACAACCGCCCGGAACGCGCCGGGGTCAGCGAAGCCGCGAGAAGAAACCTGTGACCGGATCCGGTGTTATGGCTGGGCCGGAGCCTGCGGCTGCGCCTGTCCGACGGCTCCCCCTGTCCCCGCAGGGGGCTCCGCGGAAGCCGGAGTGCCGGCCTGTCCCGATGCCGGCCCGGCCGCCCTGGCAGCCATCAGGGCCAGACGCGCCTTCTTGCGGTCGGCCCTCTTTTTCGGGATCGCCCCCTTCCGCGCCGCCACGTCCAGCGCCCGGAAGGCGTCCGGCAACGCCACCTTCGCCTGCTCCGGTCCCGCTTTCACCGCTTCAGCGAACCTGCGCATGGCGGTACGCAACGCGCTCCTGTTCATTCTGTTGCGAAGCCTGCGCCTCTTGTTCTGCCTGACGCGCTTCATCGCGCTCCTGCGTTTCAGTATCGGCATCTTTCTCCTTCCTCGCCCGCCGAACGATCAGTCCGCTCCCCACGGCCCGCGCCCGTCCCACACACTGGCGCTCCGCCGGCCCGATTATTTTTTCTGCAGCTTTTCGAGCCGCTTGGCGACGTCGCGGAACCCCACGTCTATCTCGTAGATTGTCATGAACGCCTTGACAGCCTCCTCCGAATTGCCGAGTCTTTCGAAGGTCTCGCCCTTGGCGTACCACAGGTTCTTCCAGTTGTCGTCCCTGACCTCCAGCGTCGCCAGCGCCTCGTCGAAGCGCTTCAACGCCAGCTCGTGTTGCCCCTTGGCGGAGAAACTCTGCCCCATCCGCAACCCCGCCTCGATCCGGTACTTCGGGTCCCTGGCCGTCTTCTGGAAGCGCTTTATCGCCTCGTCGTAGAGCGCGCCGTCGTTCTTCGACTGGGCGATCTCGAAGTATATCTTTCCGAGTTCGAACGCTACGGCGAAGTCCGTGGGGAATTGCTTCTCCCTGTTGACGTACGACTCCAGACGGAACTTCAGCAGGTCCGCCCTGCGCCTGTTTATTTCGTCCTTCAAGGTTCCTTCGCCGGCCCTGTAGCGACGGATCAGATCGTTCACTTCCCTCATCATCTTCCATATCTCGAGGTCGTGCTCGTAGAACTTGTACGTCCAGCTCTGGGGATCAAGTTCCTGCGCCTTCCTGATGGCTTTTTTGGCCTCCTCGTAGTTCTCCCCCTGCTTGTGAAGCGAGTACAGCTTGCTGTACAGCCGGGCATCTTCCGGGTGCTTGGCGATATCTTCCAGCGTCTCCCTGATGGCCGCCTCGACGTCCTCCTTCGTGCGTATGAAATGCTCCCTGCGTTCGAGTTTCTCGGCCTCTTCCTTGCTCTTGATGATCTGTCTCGCCTGTTTTCCGGCCTCGACCCCCGTCGTCGCCACCTCTATGTTCGTGGCCATCTCTTTCGCCGAAAGATCGCGGATCTTCGTCTGCGCTTCCCGGTCCTGAGGAACATATCTCTGCACCTCCCCCCAGATATCTATCGCCTCCTTGATGCGATTCTGGCGCTCGTAGCCATAAGCCAGTTCGCGGAGGGCCTTGACGAGTATCCGCTGGTTTCCGCCGCCCCTCTGCGTCCTGATGTCCTCGAAGGTCGCCACAGCGGCATCCGCGTAACCCGCCTTCATGGCGGCCCTGCCGAGCGTCAACAGGACAGAGACATTCCCCGGATCGAAACGGAGTATTTTCTCGCACTCTTCTATCACCCCGTCGTACTTCTTGCCCATGGAAAGGAAGAGCATCTTCACCAAGGGGACGACGGATCGCAGGATCTTCCGGGCAGGGGACGGGGGCGATTCCTTCGCAAGCCGCACCTCGACCGCCCGCAGTTCACGCCTCGCCTCCGCATCTTTCGGATAAGCCAGCAGGAGCTGGCTGTACAGTTCAATGGCGTACTCGTAATTCCTGCGCTCGGCCGCCTCTCTAGCTTTCTTCTTGAGGTTCGATGTTTCCTCTGCCATCGCAGTACGCTCCGACAACGCTCCGCACGTCCGGACCGTTCGCCCGGGCCGCGCCCCGCGGATCGCCCGACCCCCGATCACGGCCGCGGACGTTCGATTGCTTGAATAACTCATCTTGTCTTATCTCCTTCCCTATTGTCAAATACAGATTCCCGGGGGTAACGGTCACCGCTCCGGGCATGCCCGGTTCCGGCGGGAGGCTGTACGGCGGACGCGCCGCATGGCAAGGCGGAGACCTTTCGATGAGAATGCTTATAACCGGGACCGAAGGTTTCGCGGGATCGCACCTGGCGGAACATTGTCTGGCGATGGGCGACGAGGTCTGGGGGACCATCCATCCGGGCAACCGGTGCTCCAATCTGTCCGGCATCCTGGACCAGCTCGTCCTCCGCGCCGGCGATGTCGCATCGCCGGGGTTCCTGCGGTCGGTGCTGCGCGAAGCCCGGTTCGATGTGGTCTTTCATCTGGCCGCCATCACGTTCGTCCCGGAGGCGGAGCGGGAGCCGGCGCGGACATATGAAGTCAACCTGATGGGAGGCCTGAACATACTCGAGGCCGTCCGGACCGAGTCCTCCGGGACGCGGGTGCTCCTGGCCAGCTCGGCCGAGGTGTACGGGAACGCAGGGCCGGACGCCATGCCGCTCCGCGAGGACGCCCCGATCAATCCGAACAACATAGCGGCCGCCGCGAAGGCGGCGCTTGAGGTCGTCGCGCGGCCGTTTGTCGAATCTTACGGGCTCTCCGTGGTCATCGCCAGGCCCTTCAACCACACAGGGCCCAGACAGCGTCCGGACTTCGTATGCTCCAGCTTCGGAGAGCAGATCGCGCGGATCGAGCGGGGCGCGGAGCCGGTGATCCGCGTAGGCGACCTGCGGCCGAAGCGCGATTTCTGCGACGTCCGCGACGTGGTCAGAGGCTACAGGATGCTGGCGCTCAAGGGCAGGCCGGGCGAGGCGTACAACCTCGCGTCGGGACGCAGCATATGCATCAGAGACATCCTCGACATGTTCGTGGCCATGTCGAGGGTGCAGGCGCGCGTGGAGGTGGATCCCGCGAGGATCAGGCCGATCGAGGTGCCGGACATCTACGGAAGCACGGAGAAGATCGAAAAGGACGTCGGGTGGAAACCGGAGATACCGCTCGAAAGGACGCTCCGCGACCTCCTTAACTGGCACCGCGACAGGCTGGGCGGCGGGAAGCACGTCTGAGCCCGCCATCCGGTCTTCCCAATACCGAAGCGCCACGGACGGTTTCGCGGGGGAGGTGCGGGAAACGGGCGCGCTCCGGGGCGGCGACGGCCGCTGGATCGGTCAGCGCCCGTCTAGGATCGCGGCGATGCCGCCTTTGAAATACGGCACCGCCAGATCCATCGGACCGCCAGGGTGCTCTATCGTTTCCCGCGTCGCCTCGATTACCCCCCGGTCTCCGGTGCTATCCCCGGCAGCTCCTCCGGACGCGGGCCATGCGGGAAACCACCTGACGGCGTACCTGCCGGCAGCCATCGCTGGCAGACGGACGCGCGCGCCCCTCCGCACCGGCGGATCGAACTTCGCCTCGAGGGCACTGAGCGCCGTCGCTCGCCTCTCGTGTATCCAGAACGCCGCCGATACGGAAGTGCGATGGCCGATGAGCCGCAGGGCCGACTTCCCGTCGTCCGCAAGCCGCGCCGAGGGCTGCGGCAAGGCAGCCAGCTGTCGCGCGAATGCCGCTGGCCCGGCAAAATGCCCCCACAGTCCGTGGCGCTCGACGTAATCGTCCCACCACCAGAACATCGCCGACGACCCGCCCCCGCCGGCCAGCGAACTCCACAGGGCGTTGCCCAGCAGTATTCCGGCGGAATCGGCAAGGTTGCGCGCCGGGCGATCGGGGACGCCCTCCCGCCCGTCGAGCGGCCGCTCCGGCGCGTAGCCGAATTCGGCGATCAGCCACGGCTTGCCGCCCTCCGTGCGCCTCGGATGATTACCGGCCAGCAGCCCCTCGTCCAGCTCGGCGGCTCCCGCCGCCAGCGACCACCGCGGCAGGTAAAGGTGCGCCTGCGCGAAATCTATGCCTTCGACATCGAACAAATCCCCGAATGACGCCTCGTCAGCTACGGACGTCGTGACCATGTGGCCGAATGGATCGGCGCCCTTCAGATGCGCCGCCATTTCCCGATGCCACTCCTTCACGGCGCGCCACGCGGCACGGGTGGTCCCCCGGAGCGATTCCTCTCCAGCAGAATCGTTCCTGATCGCCTCATCCACCTCGTTCCACAGCTCGAACGCAAACAGGTTGGGATAGGCTCCATAGCGGGCGACGAGGTACGTGAGCTTGTCCTTGTAAGCCCCCCTGGCCCTGTGGTCGGTGAAGAACGCCGCGCGAACCCCCATGCCCCCGTGCCCGGCCGGCATAAAACCGTCCAGCGAGCCGCGGCGGAATTCGTGAGCGTTCTCGATGCAGAGCTGTATGTCCACGCCGGCTGCCAGGGCCGCATCGAATACCCTGTCCAGTCTGTCGAGGGACTCCAGATCCGGGATCGCCGGTCCGCCAACCCCCTCAGGATCGTGGAACCGATATCCCCAGCCGCACAGCCATATTCTCGCCCAGTTAAGGCCCAAGGTCCCCATCTTAGCCAGGCGGGTTGCCGTCGCCTCGCCCGGCATGTCCGGCTGGGGGGGCCAGGCGATATTTATGCCCACGGGGACGTGCGGCCGGCACTCTTCGCCACGGACGAACGCCGCCTCGCGCGGCCCCCCCGCCCTGACGAAGCCGCGACACCGTCCCGGGGCGGCATCGAATTCCTCCCACCCCGTAGAAACGATCCCCCCCGGCGATATCGCCAGCACGCGGGCGCGATGCGCGCCCGTCTTCCTGACGCAGTACCTGAAGGCGAACCGGTCCGGAGAATCCGACACAAGGAAGCACGGCAGACGGACGACGACGCCACCGGGCTCGATGACTTCCGCGACCAGCGCCCCCGCGCGCGAATCCAGCGGATCTGCCGCGCCGGTAAACGCCAGGACATCGCCGTGCAGAATCTCTCCGATCGCGATGTTCCGTCGCCCGATCCGGAAGCTTTCGACATCGGGCGCGTCGCGGTACGGCCCTTCGAAGGAAAGATACATCCTGATCCGCGCCGCCTCTCCCCCGGCCTCCACGGCGCCGGCCTTAGGCATGAGGACGAGCAGCGCTGCCGGCCCGGCGCTACCCCGCTGCGTCCCGGTCTCTTCCGCGCCACCGCCCGCAATGATCCGTGGCATGACGGCACGGTCGCACGTCACGTGGAGCGTCATGTTCCCCTGGCTGCGGACCGTAAAAGCGCGCATAGGACGCGAATATCCCTCGGATCCGGCCGGCCGCCTCGGTTCGAAGCCGGCACGAACCGCCGGGATCAGCACCGGATCAGGGAAGGTAGTGCGCGGCAGCCGGATCGCCACAGAAAAGCGCGCCGGCGGTCCTTCGATGCCCTCGCCCGCCAGACTCAGAAGTACGCCATCCCTGACGCGGGAAATCACGCTGAGCAGCCGCATCCGGCCGACGGTCGTAACCCTGCCGGATGCGCGGGATGATTCTTCAGATTCTTCCGGCCTTTTCTCTCCGGTCTCCCGGCCGGTCCCCCCGCCGCCCCCTATCGGATCGAAGGCGCCTGCGACCGGGCGGGAGCCGTCCGGCCCGGCGAGGTACACAAGTATCGTCCGCCCGCTGCCCGCGCCGTATTCAAAGGACGCGCGCCCGATCTGCCTGATTGTGAAGCGTCCCGAACCCCCTGCCCGTACTCCCGACGGCTCTGCTCCACCATGGCGTACACCGGAATCCGCCGCATGAAGGGTCGGCGCGCCAAACGCCATTGCGGCAAAAACGGCCGCTGCGGTTGCGGCCGACACTGGTGCCGGAAAATGCCAGCCTCCTGTCCCGCGGGCGGCTGCGGCAGCCGGTAAGCCCTCGCCGGTCGTGTAGAAGCTGCCCGGGCATTTCGCCATAGCGCTGTCAGATTTCCCGCGCACGTCGGGATCGGGCTCCTGTCCGCCGCCGCGCCTCCGCCCTTCCCGCTCGAGCGACACGGCGCGGAGCCGGGACGCGCAGCACCATCGAGCGGGCCGCCGGCCGCGGCGCCCGCCCCGCGCGGCGCCCTCTGCCGGAGTCTCAGTATATAACCTCGGTGGAAGGCTTCGGCGGAGGCGGATCCTTCCCGGGATCGTCCGGAGATATCTTCTTCTTCGGCGGTGGAGGTGGCGGCGCGCCCTTCGGAAGTTGCCGCTCGCCGCCCGGCGGACGCTCCAGGGCGGCTGGGGGCGGCTCATCAGAAAACGCAGGTTGAACGGGCGCGCCGACGTCGCTTTTTCCCCTCTCCCCGTCAGGAGGCGGCGGTGGCCCGTCGCTCCCGGCTCCAGCGGGCGGCGGGGAATCGTCACCCTCCCCAGTCGCCACGCCCACCTCCCCCATCCGCCCGATGCGTGAGCAGGCCACGAGATCGTCGTCCGTCCCTTCCTTGCCGTCCGCGCCTCTGGATACGAACCTTACGACGTCCTGACCGGCGTCCACCTCTATCTTGATGCCGCGGCCCCAGAAATCCCTCATCTGCGCGTCGCCCTCGGCCTTCTCGATTTCCTCCGCCAGAGCGCGCCCGGTCGTCCCCTGTTCCCTCCGCGCGGTCTCCGCCTGCTTCTCGACGGATGCAAGCCTCTCCTTGAGCAGCGCCTTGAACGCATCGGCCACTTTCCCAGCCTTCAGAGATTCATTCCGTCCCAAGGGGGGAAGCCGAACCGCCAAGGCCTGATACCTTTGAAGTCTGTCCTTCGTAAGCGCCTCGGCCGTGGCGTCGTCGTATCCCTTGGAAGAGCCGATCCATACAAGTATGGCGAACAGAAGAACGAGCGATACGCCGGCGGAGAGAAATCCGATCCTGACTATCCTCCCGATTCGCTCGGCTTCGGGCGAGACGCGCAGCGCGACGTTCCTGTTGAGCGGCGTCCTGGAAGCCCTGTCGGACCTTCGAGCCGCCGTGCGTCCCGCTTCCAAGCCGACACTGTCGAGGCCTTCTATGCTCTCCGACGGCCTCTTCCCGCCTATGATACCCGCAAGATCTGGCGGGGGCGCGTGAACGCCGGAGGATTTTCCGGAGAGCGTCGGGTTCGGCGGCAACCGCCCGGATATTCTGCTCGGCGGCACCGAGACCCGCGCCGGCGTCGCCTTACCTGATCCCGGGGCGGCTGCACTCATGATCCTCGTGCTGCCCCCGGATCCCGCCGGCGATCCCTCTCTCCGGCCATCCTCCCGGCCCGTAGCGCTTCCGCCAAGTCTGAGGACGGTCGTCTCTGAAGGGCCGGCAGGTCCGGGAGTTTTCCGGCCCCCTGAGCCCGTCGGGGCCGTCGGATGGAACGAAGGGATTACGGGACGCAGAGGCGCGGAACCGCCGGGAGCCCGACCGGAGTCCGCCGATGGGCTTACGGGGCGCAGCGCCCCTTCTCCGCCGGACCCTTTCGAGGCGTCGCCAGGAAGGCCTCTCCCGGAGGCCGGGACGACGGGCTTCAACCCGGGGTGGCCTTCCGCCTGGCGCTTCCTGCGATCCGAATCCTTCCGGGATTCAGGCTCCATTCCGCCCCCCTCTGAACCCGAATGCCCCGTGCCGACCACGCCCTGTTAATATAACACAGGACAGCCCCGTGCGGAAGGGACGGGGGCTGAAATAATACAGCCCATCCGCTACGGCTGAACATTCCCCCCCCTCAGAAACAGGAAACGAAACGAGGGAAAGAATCCAAGCCGCATGCGCCGGAATTCCACTGTGCCAGAGGAAGAAACGTGAGACGGCTCCCCGATCCTCGCCCGATCATGACGCCTCCGCTACGAACAGGCGGGAGGAAATGCCCGGAGCAGTAAGACACAGGCTCCCCAGGCGGCCGGCCGCCCGTGGATTTCAGCGGCCTGCAGATGTCCAGTCCGGGTCACGGTTGGCGTAGCCGCCATCGGTGAGCTGCACGAACACCTTGCCGTCGGCCCGCATGACGCAGAGTTCCTGCCAGACGATCTGCCGCCCGAAGCTCCACTGTCTGTAACCCAGCGGCTCCAGCTTCGGCTTATACTCGAAATAAACCGGCGACTGGGAGAAGGCGATGTACTTTCCGCACGGCGAGACCGCCGGGTACGCCGCTATGTACTTGTCCCTGTAATCTCCGCCCAGCTCTATATCGGCGCCCTTGCGGAACCCGTCGGGGCCTTCGCCCTTCTCGTCGAGCCCCACCCACCGGAGGATCGCGCCGCGAGTGTCCTGGCAGTATACGATCCGCCTGCCATCCGGCGCCCAGCGCGGGTTGCAACCCTCGCCGCCCTTGCATAGCACCAGGTATTTGCCGGTCGGCAACCCATCGGGACCGAGGGGGAAGATCGTAGGCGAATAGCCCGACTCATTGCCGGTCATGCAGAGTATGCTCTTCCCGTCAGGGCTGTAGCTCGGCTCCCACGCCCCGCCCCAATACGGCGGCGTACCGGGGTGAACCTTGCCGGACTCGAGGTCCTTTATCCATATTGTGTCGCCGTGTTCGTAGACCAGCCGTTTGCCGTCGGGCGACAGGCTGCCGTTGGACCCCGGCGCGACAAGGAGCTTCACGTCGGATCCGTCAGGGTTCATGCTGTATATTCCCACCTTCGTGCCGACGTAGACCCCCCAGTGCTGCGGCTGCCAGTGGGCCGGAGCGGTCCAGGTCATCTCGAGCTCCATCTGCTGGCCGACGCGCGGCCCGACCTTGACTTCCGAATCCCGGTCCGAATGGAATATGATTCGCCTGCCGTCCGGGCTCCACCGCGGGTGGAAATCCCAGGCCGGGTTCTTCGTCAGGTTGGTCTGGTTGCTCCCGTCGGCTTCGCAGACGTATATCTCCCAGTTGCCGTCGCGGTTCGAACAGAATGCGATCCTGCCCTTTCCGGCCAGCTCCTTCCGCAGCGCGGCCTGTTCGGCGTCGTCCTTTATCGGGCGCCACGGACCGGGGTGCGTTTCCGGCGAGTCCTTGCAGTCCATCCAGCCGCGCCTGGGCGGCGGATCGGGCTGCTTTTTCTTCTCTTTCTCGCCGCCGTATGAAGCGCCGCAGGCGGCAAACAAACAGGCGGCCGCCGCGGCAACGAGAATCGTCTGAGGCAGCGGGGCGGCCGCACCTGCCCCCATCCTCCGTGTGATCCGTCCGTCCATCATCGGTCGGCGCCCTCCTTTGCCTGGAGCCCCGCGCGCTCCTCCGCACGATAGCCCAGCCTCACGCGGATGATCCGGTTGTTGCCGTCATCGTTAAGATACAGCCACCTGTCCGAATGCGTGGCCACGAACGAGCAGTGGGCGACGCATATCTCCGGCCCGCGCGCGTCGGCGTTGCCGTAGCGGCCTATATCGCAGATCGGGTTGCCGTTGGTATCCACCACGCCTACCGTGAAGGCGTAGGCCTTCGGCACGAACGTCCTCCCGTACAGGTCGGTATCGAACCGGGCGTTGGCGCACAGGCAGGGATAACCGGCGATGCAGGACCAGTATATCTGGTCCAGCCCGGGGTAGCTCCAGTACATGTTCTTCGTCCAGTAGAGCGTCCCGCCGACTGGAGGCCAGAGGTTCGGGCTGTCGCTGGTGCCGAAGTCGGGCGGCCGGTCGGGTTTTTCGTCCAGCTTGACTATATCGCCGATCCCGTAGAACTTTCCGCCCGTAGGAGGGAATTTGGCCACGGCCCCGCCGGTATGGAGGCCCTTGGGCATGACCTGGCGGGCGCCTATGCCCACGTAGATGTTCCCCGCGGCGTCGGAGCGGATGCCGAAGCTCGCCAGCGGGAGGGCCGGGATCAGGTCCTCGCCGGTGGGCTCGCCTCGCGCATCCCATCTGAAGACCAGTTCCCCCGCTCCGAAGTAGCGACCAGGGAATATCTTCGGGCGGTAGCGGCCCGCTATGGATTTCATGAAACCCTCGACCCCCCCGTCGCCCAGGTGCCACGATTCGTACTTCCTTCCGGCGGAGAGGAACGCCTCGGCGCTCTGATAGTTCTTCATGAAGGAAAGCACGTCGCCGCGGGGGCTGACGCAAAAGCCGTTATCATAGCTGTTTGCGCCGGGCATCGAACGGATCTTGATGACGCCGCGGAAGGTACGGCCCCACTCCGGTCTACCCTCCTCGCCGTAGTCGAAGGGAACCTCCGCGTCCGGCCCGAACTCGAGGTCCGCTTTTTCCTCGCCGTGGCGCGGCTCCTGCGCGTTCGGGACGATCCTGTCGGGATCAAGCCTGGCGATGAACGTCAGTGCCTTGGCGTAGAACAGACCGTCCAGTCCGCAGAATATTTCCTCCGGAAAGCCGCCGCCCAGAGGCTTGAATGTCTCCATCCGTCCCGGCCCTTCCGGGTCGCAGCGCATCAGGTTTCCGAGGTTGCGGAGGTAATAGAGGTGCCCCCGGACGGGATCCACGGCGATGCGATTCATGCGGTCGCCGCCCAGCAGATGCGGTCTCAGGCCGTCCCTGCGGACGGATTCGTCGAAATCCTCGACCAGCTCCAGTTTGTCCCCTTTATCGGCGTACACGCAGATCGTACCCGGCTGAGCCACGAACCATACGCGTGGGGGCTCGGCCCAGCCGTCCGCACATACGATCGGCAGCACACCCCCGCGCGCGTAAACCTTCTCCACCACCACGGCCTTGGGCTTGCGGTCTGCGCCGATCTTCACAATCTTGACGTCGAACGGCAGCCACTCCTTTTCCCGCGAGGCGGTGGTCACGAAGATGTCGCCCGTCCTGTGGTTGACGCTTATCGTCCTGGGACACCCGAAGGGTATGGATTCCCTGAGCTTGCCTTCGGGGGAGAAGACCTGGATCCTGTTGTTCCCCGTGTCGCATACGTAGACGTTCTCCGATGCGTCCACGCATGTGCCCTCGGGCCGGTTCAGGTGCCGCTCGTCGTTGCCGGACCCGTCGCCGGCCTTCCTGTCGCGCCCGATCTCGCCCACGAATGGTCCCATGCTCTCCGTCACCACGCCCTTGAAATCCCAGTCGAAACGCCAGACGGTGTTCCAGAGATAGGGGAACGACGGGAACACGCCGCCGCCGTCCAGCGGCACCCCGAAGTTGGGGCCGCAGGCGTAGATGCGTTTGCCATCGGGACTGAGCGCAATGGCCATCCTTTCCATGTGTCTTTTCGCGAAGATCGGACCGGCCATCGGCTCGCCGCCGGTGGTGCCGTCCGTGCGCAATCTCAATATAGTTCGCGGGAACGGGTAGCCCGCGGAGGATATGGCGATGCGGCCGGCCGCGACGGCAAGGGACAGCGGGGAATACACATTGGACGTCGGTTCGATACCGCCCAGCCCGCACAGGTACGGCACGATCCGGCCGTCCTCCGTCGGGCGCTTGCGGATGTCAACCTGGCCGGCGTCGAACTTGTCGCCCGCGAAGGGGATGAGCGTGCGCAGGTAGTTTCCGTGGTGATCGAAGGCGCGCAGGAACGTCCGGCTTCCGCCGGTGGTCTCCAGCACATACACGGCGTCCTTGTCGGCCGCGATGCCCGCTATGCTGCGGGAGGATGTCGTGTCCTTCGGATGCCACGCCAAGGCCTTGTCGAAGGTTGGATTCAGGCCCAGCGACACGCGGGCGACGCATTTGTTGGGCTCGTCAACATATCTTCCGCGGTCGTCCTTGCCGTCCCAGATCAGCGTCTGTTCCAGCGAATCCGGCTTCAGGGGGGCGGGGGCGTTGCTCCCGAGCACTCCGTAGACAATATGCCGCACGATCCTCCCGCGCCCGTCCTCGATCGCAACCGCCACGTCGCATCGCCCCTTCGACGCGAACGTT
>JAOACM010000245.1 GCA_026417845.1 Planctomycetota bacterium
GCGCCGGTCGTTTCCCGGATGGCGAGGAAGGCGCATTTCGATCTGTCCCTGCCGTCGGAAAAATCCGGCGCCTCCAGGGGAGCCGGCGGGGGAGGGGAGGGGAGGGGAACGCCGGTCTCGCGCCTCCAGCGCGCGGCCGAGGCGCTGCGCCGCTGGGCGCCTGCGGCGCTGACAGGCGGCGTGCTGGCCGCGTCCGCGCCCATCTGCGCGGGGCTGATAGCGGCGCAGGCAATATCGGACGGGGCGACCGTCGCGCTGGAGATATCTGCCGCCGGGTATACCGGGGACCCGGCCCATGGGGGAGACGCGGTCGGAGGCGGGGGCGGCGCCGGAGCGAACGGCTGGGCGGATCGGGAGGGATCCCACGGAAACGACAGGGGGAGCCAGGGCCGTGACGATACATCAAAGGAAAGCGGCCTTCCGGACTGGAAGATCGAGGCGGCGGCAGAAATTCTACGCTTCGACCCGTGTTCCAGCGCGGCCATGAAGACGCTGGCCGTGGGGCTTCTCGAAAAGGCAGACGAGGCTGTCGCTGCCTGCCGCCAGGGGAACGCCGCGCGCATGAGAGACGAGGCGGACAGGCTGCTCCGCCGCGCCCTGTGGCTGGAACCGCTGGATCACGCTGCGTGGTACGTGATGGGCGCCGCCGCATTCAGGGAAGGACGGATGTCGGAGGCGATCGCTCTGATGGAGCGTAGCGCCAGGGCCGCGCCGGCGTGGCCGGGACCGGCCGGGACGCTGGCCGGTATGCGGCTGGCGGCGTGGGTTCAGGAGGGGCGGCGGGACGGGAGATTGCTGGCCGAGGCGATGGAGAATCTCCGGGCGGAGGTGGAGGCGGATCCCGACGATGGGGTAAGGCGCGCGCTGGCCACCTGCGTCCGGTACGGCGTGCCGCCGTCCGTGTGGCGGAAGGCGGTCCCGGCCGGGCCGGATGCCCTGCGTACGCTCGCCTCGGCGCTCATTTCCGCCGGTGCCGCTGCGGAGGCGGACGCCGTCGTAACCGAGGCGCTCGGCATCGCTCCGCCAGAGCTGGCGCCGGAATTCCTGCTCCTGCGCGCCGAGGCGGCGTTTTTGCGGGGAGAAGGCGATGCTGGAGCCAGGGGACTCGCGGAATTTGTCGCCGTCGTGCCATCGGGCCGGAGGGGATCGGTCGCCGCCCGCGCCGACGCTGTACTTAAGAAACGCGCCGAAGCCGCCGGGCGCCTGAAATGGTGGGAGGATATGGTGCGACGCCATCGGACCGAATCCTGGGCGCATCGCGGCCTCGGCGCAGTCCTGCTGGAGTTCGGGCGCCCCTCCGACGCCATCGGACCTTTGAGGATCGCCGCGGAGCTGTCCGGGGACTTCGATTCGCTAATGGCGCTTGCGCGTGCGTATGCGGCCGCCGGATCGTACGGCTCCGCCTCCGCCGTACTGGACGACGCCGCCAGGCTCATGCCGGACGATATCGGCATGCTCGACCTGAAAACCCGCGTCCTCGAAGCCCAGGGATATTACCCGGCGGCGGCCGATGTCGCCGAGCGCTTGGCTGTCCTGGATGCCGCGAACGCGCCCGGACGGCGGAAGGACGCGCTCCGCCTCCGGGAACTTTCGCGCCGGCAGAAAGAAGGAAGCCGTATCGCGCGATAGACCTTACGGCGCTCGCGCCTCGGCGTCGCGCCGCGTTTCACTCCGCCGGTTTCCTCAGGACGACGCGCAATGAGGTCTCCCCCTCGCAGGCTTCTTCCCGCGTCTGTCGGTTCACGGTGACGATCATTGATATCTCGCAGGTATCGCCCCCCGGCCAGGACATGCTGGAGAACGGCGGGAAGCGGTAGGTGGCCTCGAACGTCCCGTCCTCTCTGCTCAGCGATATCCGTTCGCGGGCGTGTTCCATGAAATCCTTCGGCAATATGTTGCGCGGGTCCTCGATACGAACCCTGACATAGCTTATGTTGCCGGGCTTCCCGCCAGCAGAGATGCTGACCTTCAACTTGGCCTCGACGGCGGAATGCCGTTGCAGTCTGATCTCCGCCGGGTCCAGCTCCGTCCGCACCTCAGCCTTCGCCGGCGCCGGCCGGCTTTTTATCTTCCGCTCCGATTCGGGGGGAATCTTCAGAGAAACCGCCGCGGCGACTTTCGCGGGGAGCTTCAACTTCCCCGCGGCGAGTTCTTCGGAAGCCTTGGCTATCTCCTCTTCGATATTCCGCGCCGCCTCGACGAGGACGGAACGGAACGCGGCGGTGGTTTCTCTCTCTTCGGCCTTGACCAACGCCTCGTGCCGGGCGCGCTTCACCGACCATTCCGCCCTTATCCTGTCAGCCCTGGCTTTTCCCTCCTGGCTCGCGAGTTCCCGGGGCGGGATCGTCCTCGCTATATCCAGGGCGGCGCCGAGCACGAAGCTGTCCGCGAACGCTTCGCCCGGATAGGGACCGTCCACCGGCCTGGCGGGCGGGGCGGCATCGAAGCGTTCGGGATCGGGCATAGACGGCCTGCGAAGTACCGCCTCAGTGCCCAGCGCCGGCTCCCATGGGAAGAACTCCAGTCTTTTTTGCATCCGTGCCCTGAATGCCTCGAAGACCCTCCCGGCGAAGGCCAGCTGGGCGTCCGAAGCGCGGTCCCACGTCTTCGAATCCGGCGATTTCGGATCCGGGGGCGGCGTCGGGAAACGCTCGGCGAACTCCAGCCACATCTTCGCGCGCGCCGCGGCCAGCAGGATATCCTCGGGCAGTTCGTAGCCGGCCTCCATGCGCTTTATGCGCGCGCGCAGGGCGGTCATTTCCCTGAGCAGGGGGGTGGAACGCTCAGCACCCGATATCAGGACCTTGTTTCGAACCGCGATCCGGCGTTCCTCCTCCCCGAGCGCAGCGCCCCAGGCCTTTGCCGCCTCTTCCATCTCCGCCTTGTACTCCGCGGCCAGCGCCGCGGCCAGACCATCTATCCTCCGCTGAAGGTCCTGGACTTCCTTTTCGAGGAGGTTTTGGGCCTCGCGGGCCGCGGCCTCGCGCGCCGCACCGACGGCCCTCGCGACCTCCTCCCATTCCGCCTTGGGGATCGCTCCGTCGGTGCCAAGGCGGCCGAACTTGGCGCGGAGTATGGCGACGGCCGCCTCGCCGGCGGCGGGGTCGCCTGCCGGTGGCGGCGCGGGTACTTCGCCGGCCTTGGGCCGGGCTGGCTGTCCGTCGTCCGGGGAATGGGCCGGGCGGGCGTCATCCCGGCGCGGCGCCGGAGACTCCCCGGCCGATGCTGGAAAGAAGACCGGAAGGATCGTCGCAAAGAATACGACGGTCGTCCATGGCGAAGGCGGGAAGACGCTCCGCATTTCCCGTTCCGCTCCTGTCGGACTGGTTGTGCCGGCGGCCCACGGTTGTCAGCCGCAAGCGCCCGGTTCCCTGAAGCGGGGGCGCTAGACGGTTTCCGCCCCGGAAAAATCCACTTTCGGGGCGTCGCCCCACATCGTCTCCAGCGAATAGTATGCCCGGAGATCAGGGGAGAACAGATGGACTATAGCATCCACGTAATCCAGCAGTATCCATTGCGAATCGGGGTACCCCTCGACGCCCAGCGGCCTGCATCCGTGCCGCGCAGTCTCGCGGCGCACAGCGTCCGCCACGGCTCTGGCCTGGTGCCTGGAATGAACAGTGGCAATAACCAGATAGTCCGTCAGATCCATCGCGCCACGGACATCATAGACCACTATGTTTTCGGCTTTTTTCCCCTCAGCCAAGCGCGCGGCAAGGATCGCGATCTCACGGCCATTCAGCATTATCGTACCCGGCAGCCCCTTCCCTACAAACATGCGCCTCCGCAATCGCTGGCATCTTTGCCGTAGCGGTTGCCAGACGCGCGGCTCCGCAGCCTCGCCGGGCAAGCGGAGTGCCGTTCCCCTGTCAGATCAGGAGTACGCGGTCGCGGAGTCCAGTTCCTGCAGCCTCCGGCGCCGCCTGCTATATCCTCCTTGAGTCGGAAATTACAACCGGACGTCAGGAATGCAACCGATTTTCGCTTTGCGAAGGTGGCCGCCATTTTTAAGATACGGGCGGTCATCCAGATGCCGATTCGGAAATGCGCCCGTCCGCCGCGAGGCGGATTGGGAAGGGAGGGCGCATTGTAAGCTTTGTCGAGGCACCTTGGGCGGAGGATCATCAGATGGGCGCGAGACGTTCGAAACACGGATGGCTGAGGAATCGCTGGCTGGCCGCCATGCTGCTGTGCGGGGCGGCCGTGTTGCTGTTCCATCTGCCCGACACGCTCTGGCGGGCGCCGGTTTACGCGCAGGATGCCGGGGCAAGCGCGGCGGCCGGCACCGAAGAGAAAAAACATGCGCAATTCCAGTACTTCGAGTTCCTCAGATCGGACAAGTATTCTGCCGGCGAGCGGGCGGCGCTCTTCATATCGCTGGGTATAGCCATAGCGGGTCTTCTGTACGCCCTGGTTCTCGTCCGGCAGATAAGGGGCGCCGATCTCGGGACGGAGAAGATGCAGGGGATCGCAGCGGCGGTGCGCGAGGGCGCTAACGCCTATTTGAAGAGGCAGTTGAGCGTGGTGGTGATCCTGATAGCGGCGCTCGTTGTGGTGCTGTACGTTACCAAGGGGATGCAGAGCGGCTTCGACAGCCCGTTTGCCATAGGCCGCGCCGGCGCCTTTCTGATGGGGGCGGTCTTCTCCGCCACTGTCGGATTCGTGGGGATGCGGCTTGCGACCACCGGGAACCTGCGCGTCGCGCAGGCGGCCACGGTCGGGTTCGGCAGGGCGCTGATGCTCGGCTACCGCACCGGAACCATAACGGGCATGCTCACCGACGGTCTGGGTCTGCTGGGCGGTACGCTGATATTCATGACCTACGGCGAGCACGCCTACGAGGCGCTGCTTGGCTTCGGCTTCGGCGGAACGCTGCTGGCCCTGTTCATGCGCGTCGGCGGCGGCATATACACCAAGGCGGCCGACGTAGGCGCGGACCTGGTCGGCAAGATCGAGAAGGACATCCCCGAGGACGATCCGCGCAACGCCGCCACGATAGCCGACAACGTCGGCGACAACGTAGGCGACTGCGCGGGGATGGCGGCGGACATATTCGAATCGTACGAGGTGACCATAGTCGCGGCGATGATACTGGGCTACGCCGCCTTCGGGCACAAGGGAGTCATGTTCCCGATACTGGTCCGCGCCATCGGCGTATTCGCCTCGATCATCTCCACATACCTGGTGCGCGCCGGCGATAAGGGCAACGTGGCGGAGGCGATGAAATCCATAAACATCGGCTTCTGGACCGGATCGGCCATTTCGATACTGGGTTTCATGGTCCTCGGCTTCTTTTACCTGTACTTCGATCCATCCAATCCGGTGGCATGGATCGGCAAGAACGTGCCGTGGTGGGCCAGCTTCGGTATAACCGATGCCCGCGGCTGGGTGCTGGACATGCGGCCGGCCTACACCTGCCTGATCGGAATCCTCCTGTGCGTAGCAATAAACCGCGTAACGGAGTATTTCACGGGGACGGAGTACTCGCCGGTCAAAGGCCTGGTCAGGAACTGCACCACCGGACATGCCACCAACATAATTGAAGGGCTTGCGGTTGGTTACGAATCGGCGGTGGCGACGGCGCTGGTCCTGTGCGTGGCGATCTTCGGCTCCGTGCTGATCTACTGGAATACCAACAGCGCTCTGTGCATCGCCTTCGGCGTGGCCATGTGCGGCATCGGCCAGCTCACCCTTACGGGCAACACCATCTCCATGGACGTCTTCGGCCCCGTGGCCGACAACGCCAACGGGATAGGCGAGATGGGTTATGAGAAGGACAGGATGGGCGAGGCCAAGTACAAGGAAGCCAGACAGATACTGGTAGATCTCGATGCCGTCGGTAATACCACCAAGGCCGTCACCAAGGGGGTGGCCATCGGCTCGGCGGTCATCGCGGCCGTCTCGCTCTATGCCAGCTTCATTACCGTCGTAGGTTCCGGCGGGGGGAGCGAAGAGGAAGTCCTGCCGCTTGCCCTGTTCAACAAGGTGGCCGGGCTGCTCACGGTTTCCGACCCCCGCTTCCTGATAGGGATGCTGATAGGCGGCTCAATCCCGATGCTGTTCTCCTCCATGACCATCCGGGCCGTGGGGCGCGCCGCGTACCTGATCGTTAACGAATGCCGCGCCCAGTTCCGCAGGCCGGGGGTCATGGAAGGGACCGTCAAGCCGGAGTACGGAAGAGTGGTCTTCATCTGCACCGAGGCCGCCCAGAAGGAGCTGGTCGGTCCAGCGTTGCTGGCGGTCTTCTCGCCGGTGCTCGTCGGCTTCCTGCTCGGCCCGGTCGCGCTCGCCGGCTTCCTTGGGGGGGCCATCGTCGTCGGCCAGCTCATGGCCTCCTTCATGTGCAACTCCGGCGGCGCGTGGGACAACGCCAAGAAGACCATTGAGGACGAGCCGCGCGACCCGGCGGCTAATACCGGCAAGGGATCCGAAAAACACAAGGCGTCGGTCACCGGGGATACCGTCGGCGACCCGCTGAAGGATACCGCTGGCCCGGCGATAAACCCGCTCCTGAAGGTGATGAACATGGTCGCGATACTTGCCGTGCCGCTGATGCTCGTCTACGATAAGGTGCTGGTCGAGAAGGTCTCTCAGTACATGGAGGAAGAAAAGTTCCCGAAGCCGCCCCACTTCACGTACAGCGAAATCGATACCTTTTACATAATCGCGGTCCTGATTGCCGTGGCTGCACTCGTCTGGTCGTACTGGCAGTCGAAGCGCGAGGTCAAGGGCGCTCAGTAGGGGAAGCCGTCGGGACGCAAAAAGGTTTGTGGCGTTCGTTTCCGGACCTCGACTTTAAGATGCGCGGGCTGGGGAGATATCCCCTTCCCCAAGAGTCTATCGGCTTCAGGCCTTGTCCCGCTTCCAGTTGAAATTCGGGACGGCGGGCGGACCTATCCAATACTAC
>JAOACM010000246.1 GCA_026417845.1 Planctomycetota bacterium
CATGTGCGGCGGATATTTTGCGCCGGATGGCGGCGCGTGGGTGGAGGCGCGGGAGCCCTCCGATGCGCAGCCGGCCGCGGCGCCGGTTATAGCGCCAGCCGCAGGGCCAGCCAGAGTTCCAGCGATAACGCCAGCCGCGGCGCCGGCCAGGGCGCCGGCCAAAGCTCCGGCCATAGCTCCGGCTGAATCTCCATCCGCGGCGCCAGTCAAGGCGTCAGCCACGGGGCCGGCCATGGCACCAGCCAAGGTTTCAGTAGCTCCCAGGGCGCGCGGCCGGGATGGCCCCCGGTGCCCTTTGTGCAGGGTTCTCCTGTTTGTGCGCGGGGGCAGGGCCGATTGCACTTTGTGCGGGAGGCTCTTCGAGCGCCGGGAGGACTCATGGATGGAGATCCCGCGGCCGAAGGAGGGCTTCCTGAAGCCGCTGAAGCCTGCGGCGGGGGCACCAAGTGCAGTGGCAGCCGCATCGCCAGTGGCAGCACCAAGTGCAGCGACAGCACCAGATGTAGTGGCAGTCGTATCGCCAGTGGAGGCACCAGGTGCAGCGGCAAGTGTAACGTCGGCGGTGGGGGATCCAGGCCCGGCAGTGGCGGAACTGGCTCCACACCTGGCGGCCCCGGTTCTGCGCCTGGCGTCAGCGGCGGAAGCGGCTACGCGTGTGGCGGAAGCGGCGGAAACTCTGCGCGTGGCGGCGGCATCAGCGGCCCGGCATCCGGCCTCAGCGGCGGCAGCGGCGGCATCAGGTGGCGGCGCGATTCCGTTCGCGGCGGCGGTCCGGAGCGCGCAGGTCCTCCAGCTGACTGTGGCGGCGGGGGAGGAGGCGGGGACGGCAGCAGACGCGGCTGCCGATGCAGATGCGGACGCGGACGCGGACATCTCCGGCGCCGGCCGGAAGCTTGCGGCCTGACGTCGCCGCGCGCGGGGGGGATGTGCGCGTCCTCCGGGGGATGGGCGGGCGCTCAGGACATCGCCGCGCGGCGGGGGACGCGGTTTCACAGGGCCCCGCCTCCAGCCGGTCAACAGGACATTGCCGCGCAGTGGGGGGATGCGATGCCTGCAGGGCTGCCGGCGTGCCCGGCAGATATGCGGCCGCGCGGGTATGGCAGAAAGCCATTGGACGGGCGGCCCTGCGGGACGCTATAGTGTGGGATGCCGGGTTTTCCGGCGCGATGCGCCGCGGCGCGGACACGCCGCGGAGTTTTCCAGAGAGGCTCCGGCAACGTGGGCCGGAACGGCAATCCGGGAGGAGACAGCAGAGATGGGAAGGGTACTTAAGGTCGCATACTACGGCAGCAACGGGCACCAGATAAGCTACGCCGTCGCCAAGACCTCGCATGTCCGCCTTACGGGAGTATCGGGGATACCGAAGGAGTCGTTCGAGAAGCTGAAATCGGAGATGCCCGACGCCTACCGCCACGCGAAATGGTTCGAGACTCTGGAGGCGATGCTCGCCGGCGCCGGGGCGGAGATGGTCAGCATCTGCTCGCCGCGCCGGGACGGGCAGCATGAGGATATCGTCAAGGCGCTGGATGCGGGCGCGCACGTCTACGCGGAGAAGCCTCTTGCCGCATCGGCGGAGGGACTGGACGCCGTCAGGGCCGCGGCAGCCAGGTCCGGCAGACAGGTTCGCGTTATGACCGGCATGATTTATGCGCCGATATACCGCTCCATGCGCGAACTCGTCGCCTCCGGCAGGCTCGGCACCGTGGTCCAGGTCTTCGCCCAGAAGTCCTATCCGTACCACGACAGGCGCCCGAAGGACCGCGGCATTGACGGGGGGATAATACTTCAGGCATCCATCCACGCGGTCAGCTTCGTGCGGTACGTGACCGGGCTGGAATTCGAGGAAGTATTCGCCATGGATACCGGCACGGGCAACCCGAAGAAGGGCGACCTGCAGATGGCGGCTCAGTATATCGCGCGTCTGTCCGGAGGGGCCTTGTGCACGATAGCATGCAACTACTGCAATCCGCAGGGGATCGGGTTCTGGGGCAACGATCAGCTCAGGGTCTTCGGCACGGAGGGCATGGCCGAGTCGGTTGACGGAGGCACAAGGACGCTCCTGGCCATCGGCAAAGAAAAGCCGTGCCCCCTGCCATGTGAGACCGAAAAGGCCGCCATCCCGGACCCCCTCTTCCAGGATTATGTTGACCATCTGCTGAACGGCAAGCCGATGCTGCTTTCGCAGGAGGACAGCTTCGCCAATACGCTGATCGTTCTGAAAGCCCAGCAGTCTGCCGATTCCGGCAGGCCGGTCAGGGTGATATGACAGCGGCATCTTCGGGCGATTCATCATGGACATCATAAGGCCTGAACCGTTATCTTCCGGTCGCAGCAGCCTGTTCTTCAATGAGTTGCGATGCTGCACCTTCGTAAGGGTCCGTCCGGAAACTCCCCCCGGCGCCCAGCCTCTCGCAGCGTTCCGCGAGATGCCGGCCGGAGGTTCGGGACAGGCCCGATGCGTCCGCGCAACTCTTCTATCGTCCTGCAGTCTGCTGTTTGCCGATGCGCGCATACAGAACCTGATTTATGATGATGGACGATGCCTGTCTGCGTTGTGTACAGAAGAGTTGATGATTTGACGGGCAGGCAGTCAGAGAGGCACGAGCGCCAGGCAGAAAACAGATACTCGAGAAAACAACTAATGGGTTGTTGCCCAAGGACTTACGATACATGCTCTATCGGTTCCGCATCGGGTGGCCCGTCCGTTGCAAGGTCTACAGCCGTGAGGAAGAGGAAATACCTCCCGATGCAGGACGGGCAGGGAGTATTCCGGAAGAGGCGGCAGGAACGTGGGGCCTGAAAGAATGACAGAAGCCGGGTTGAAGGCGCGCCTGGAAGCTGTGCGGCGCCGGCTGATAGCAATCGAGGTCCTGCGGCTTTTGTGCATCGGCGTATTTGCCGGCATGAGTCTGGCTGCCGCGATCATGGTAGCGCACAAGCTTTCAGGAGGCGCATTTCCCGGATGGTTATGCTGGATTCCTCCGGCGCTGGCGCCTTTCTGGCCTCTGGCGCTGATATGGCGCGGAGCGCCCGACATGTTCGCCGCTGCGCGCGCCTGCGATGGCCGCGGGGATCTCAAGGAGCGCCTCGCGACATGGGTTGAAGCCGCGGAGGGCCGGATCGTTCCGCGGGACGGGCTGGTCGGGCTGCTGCGCGAGGACGCACTGGAACACGGTGCGAAGGTAGCTCCCGCGGCGATGTTCCCGATCGGTCTGCCTGCATGGGTGGGGCTGATGGCCATCCCCCTGATGCTCTGCGGGGCGGCCATGCTGATGCCGGAACGCCGTGCGGAGGCCGTTATCCGGTGGGAGACGGGGCCCGGCATCGAGGTAACCGGTGCGGCCGGCGGCGGGGGCGCCAGCGCGCCGGAGAGTCCGCTCCGGGTGGCCGTATCTCCCGAACTCATCCTCCGCGCCAGGCTCGCTATATCGGGCGATCTGGCCATGCGGACGGAGGAGAAGCGCGAGCTGCTGCAGGAGATCGAAGACCGTCTCAGATGGAGCGAAGGGGTTCCGAAGGAGGTGCTGGACGAGCTTAGCGAAATGGCGGGCATCCTGCGGCGGAAGGTGGCGGAGGAATCCGGCGCCCGCGCCGAAACGGACCCGCGGAGTCCGCCTGGAAGCGGTGAGGGGGCGGACGGCAGGAAAACTTCTTCCGGGCCGGGAAGATCGGAGCCGGTACCGGAAATTACGGTGCCCGAGGTCATATCGCTCTACGAACGCGATCTGCCGGAGTATCGGGATCTGCTGGCGAAGTATTTCTCCCGGCGGGAGGGCGACCGGAAGGATGGGGGCGGGGGGCGCGCCGCGGTTGCGGAAGATGGCGCCGGCGCGGCTGGGGCGCCGTCGGGCGGGAACGGCAGGGCCGGCGGACGCGGGTCGGGCAGGCCGGGTGGGACGGGAGCAGATCCCTCCAGGTGAAGAGAACCGGCCGCGGAACCGTTATAATATGGGTGAAACTGAGGGGCGACCGCGAGGGAACGCAGGGAGTACCGGGCCGCGGCGCCAGGGGATGATCGGCGGAACGCATGGCATGGAAGGGAGGGAGAGTCGAACGCGGAACGGAATGGCGAAAGGAGGAGTCATGGCGACGGCAAAGGGATGGCTGGGCATGGCCGGGGCGATCCTGCTGCCGATGTCGTTCGCGGCGATGGCGGCAGGCGGAAGGGCGGAAGGCGGCGAGGAGTTCAGGGGCACGGCGAAAGAGTTGAGGGATACCGTACTGGCAAAGGCCGTCAGGTTCCTGACCGAACGGCAGAACGCGGACGGTTCGTACGGGAAGTTTCCGAGCGTCGGGCAGACGGCGCTGGTGGTCTACGCGCTGGCCGAAAGCCCCCGCGCGTACAGGTATGCCGACGGCCCGTTCATGAGCAAGGCCGTGGATTTCATACTGGCCAACCAGCGCGAGGACGGGGCGATAGTGGTAAAGGGGCAGGGGCTGGAGAACTACAACACCTCCGTGGCCATAATGGCCCTGTGCGCCCTGCAGGACCCGAAATACCGCGATGTCATAGAGAAGGCGAAGAAGTTCGTGCTCGGCTGCCAATGCACGCCCGATAAGGAATACGATAAGGACAAGCACCCGAACGCCTTCGGCGGGTTCCGCTACGGGACATCCGAGAAACCGGACCTGTCGAATACTCAGTTCGCCCTGGAGGCTCTGAAGATGGCCGGCGTGCCGGAGGACAGCGAAGTCTGGAAGAACGTCCTGGTGTTCGTCAGGCGGTGCCAGGATAACGCCGAGACCAACGACCTGCCGATCGCGAAGGACGGCGCCGGTTCGGGCGGCGGCTACTACGGGCCCGACAGGAGCGAGATGGGGATGGTAACCACAAGGGAAGGGAAAAAGGTTCCAAAGCCTTACGGGGCGATGACCTACGCGATGGTCAAATCCTTCCTGTACGCCGGTCTGAAGAAGGATTCTCCTGAAGTCCAGGCCGCGCTCAAGTGGATAAGGAACAACTGGTCGGTGTCCGAGAACCCCGGCGCGGGCGCCAACGGCATGGAAGGACTCTACTACTACTATCACACCTTCGCGAAGACCATGTATCTGGTCGGCGACAGCGTGATCGAGGACAAGGACGGAAATAAACATAACTGGGCGCGCGAGCTGGCCGGCCGGCTGGCCTCGCTCCAGAAGGAGGACGGCTCGTTCGTCAATTCGGCGCCGCGGTGGATGGAGAGCGACCCGGTGCTGTGCACGGCCTACGCAGTCTGCGCTCTGAATTACGCATACCGGGACATCGTGCGCCAGGAGGCGGCGGGCGGGGGGAAATAACCGGCGGCGAGCCGCGAGGGCGGGCGCGCGCAGCCCCCTGGCGGGCCCGGCGCGGGGATTCCGCGGGATCGGGCTCCATGAGGCCGCCGGAGGCGGGAGGCAGATCCCTCCGGAGAGGGTGCCGGCCGGAGCTCCGCCGTCCGCGCGGATGGTCCGCCGGGGCGCGCCGGAGAAGCGTTCGGGAGGGATGCTCGATGGGTCGCCGTTCAGTGTTCGTTCCGATGCTGGCGCTGCTGGCCGCGGCATCCCAGCCGGGCCCCGTCGTCGTCGGCGGCGAGGAGGAGGACGACGCCGCGGAAGGCCGGCTGGAGGTTTCGGACTGGTCCTACAGCAGGGCCCGCAAGACGGTCAATTCGTCCAACAGGGTCGCCGTAAACTTCAGGGTCGCCAACCGCGGCAGGGAGCGGGTGGATTCGCTCGAGCTGGAGATCCGCCTGCTGGGCGCCATGGGCGAACAGGTCTTCGCGCCGTTCAGGACCCGGGTCGGTTCGCTGGCGCCCGGAGAGGTCAGGACGGCGGGCGCCACGCAGGATTTCGTCCCCGATTTCGGCTCCTACGAGATACACGCGAAATACTCCGTGGGAGGAAAGACGGAGACCGCCGCGTGGGTGGGATCCACCGACACGGCGCAGCCGGTCCCGAAGAGCGACAGGCTCGCGAAGGGCACCGCCAGCATCGTAACGCTCGGCGAAGAGCTGACCTGGTCCGACAAAACCAGGGGCATGTACATCTTCCGCGTGCGCGTCCGCAACCAGGGCGACAAACCCGCCACGGGACTGTCCGCCACGGTGAACTTTTTCGGCGATAAGAAGGACAAGCCTGTCTATTCGTACTCCTCGAAGCTCGGCGACGGCACGATGAAGCCCGGGGAAACCAGGATATTCGACGTCAGGGCCTCCGGCGTGCCGCGGCACCTGGCCTATTCCATAAAGGTCAAGTGCGACGAGACGCCCATAGAGGAGCAGCTCTCCGGGGGCGATTTCTCGGACGCGAAGGAATTCCAGGTATCCCGCTTCAGGTTCGCCAGGACCGGAGCGAAGAAGGAGGATCTTTCGGTCAGGGCCGAGGCGTTCAACAACACGGACGGCGAGATCGGAAAGGCCGTCGTGACGTTCAGATTCACAGGGACGGATCCGAAGGACCCGAAGTCGCAGAAGCGCGAGGTCGCGAAGCACTCGGCGACCCTGGAGAACCTGAAGGCCGGGGAGAAGCGTCCGCTGGAGTTCGTCCTTCCGAAGGTGCCGGCCTTTTCCAATTACGAGATTTCGATGGACGTCGCCGGCGGCTCGGGCGCAGGGGCTTCCGGCCCGGCGGCTGGAGGGGCGGCGATCGCCGGCAAGACATCCTTCTCCGGCGCCGACACGGTCGAGGTCGTGCTGGAACGCCTGGATATCGAGGACGACGGATCGGTCCAGGTCATGGGCGCGGCCAGGAACGGCAGGGCGAAGCGGGCCGAGAACGTCGTCGTGACCCTCAGTTTCCTGGACGGGAAGGGCGCCGAGATCGCGAAGGACGAGTTCAGGTTCGCAGTGGGGTTCGAGCCGGGCGAGGTGCAGAATTTCGTGAAGAGAGTCGCGGGCGCGAAGGGATTCGCGAAATGCGTTCCGG
>JAOACM010000247.1 GCA_026417845.1 Planctomycetota bacterium
CGCCCGCCCGGTCCGAAGGGCGCGGATCGGATATGCGTCCGGGCGCACCCCTCCCAACCCGCCTCCAAGGCTTTGCATTTACTGTAATGCACTCCAGCGCTCATAGGCTGGAGATTTTCGCTTGCCGCCGGCCGCGCGGACCTATAAAAGGTTGCGCGGCGGCCAGATGGGATGCCCCGGGGCGCCTCCAACGGCGCCCCTTTGCGTTCCATCGGCCGATCGTTGCGCTCGGCGCCTGCCGGCATCTCCGTTCCGGCGCGGGGGGCTGGTGCGCGCATGGAGCGGACCTCCGCGCTACGGAGCGGACCGTCTCCCCGCGCGGACGGACGGAGGGACAGGCCGGCCGACCATCGAAGGACTGCCCTCCCGCGGCTGGAAACCGGTCCCTGCGATCCGGCCGGGGCCGGATCGTGCCTGCGCGGACAGCGGATCCCGCCGCGCAACCGGAACCGCGGCGCGGATGGCCGGCCGGAACGGGGAGCGGCGGGGGGGGGCGGCGGCCGCGCGGCCGGGGCGTCCGCCGTGACGCCGGGACGGTGGATGCGGCGATCCGGACGTCGCGGAAGAACGGCGGCGCGAACGGGACGAAAGTACAGGACGGGGATACGAAGATGCCGAAATACTCGCCTTCTCAGATCAGGAACGTGGCTCTCATAGGGCACGGCGGGTCGGGCAAGACCACGCTGCTGGAGGCGCTCCTTTTCAAGGCCGGTGCGATCAAACGGATGGGCAGCATCGCCGACGGGAATACCGTCTCCGATTTCGACCCGGAGGAAAAGGAGAGGGGGATATCCATCGAGCTGTCTCTGGCCCGCGCCGAGACCGGAGGGAAGCTGGTCAACTTCCTCGACGCCCCCGGCTATGCCGACTTCGTGGCCGGCGCCATCCAGGCCGTTTCCGCCGCCGACACCGCGCTGATAACGGTCAACGCCGCGCGCGGCGTTGAGGTCATGACGCGCCACTGCTGGGACATGGCCCGCAGGGCCGGGACGGCGCGGATCATCGCGGTGACCAGAATGGATGCCGAGCACGCTCATTTCTTCGACATCGCCGGCGATCTGCGCCGGATATTCGGCAGCGAGTGCGTCCCCATGATTCTGCCAGTCGGGCAGGGCGGGTCGTTCTCCGGAGTCGTCAACCTCCTCTCTCCGCCGGCATCGCCGCCGGCCGAGGTAGCGGAAAAGATCGGGGAATTCCGCGGGCCGCTGATCGAGGCGATCGTATCGAGCGACGACGCGCTGATGGAGCGGTACCTGGCCGAGGAGAAGATATCGGACGGGGAACTGAAGATGGCGCTGAGCAGGGCGCTGCTGGCCGGAACCGTCGTTCCGATAGTAGCCGTATCCGCCGGGAAATGCATCGGGGTCGCGGAGATCCTCGATCTGATAGCCGAATGCTGCCCGGGCGCGGACGCCCGTCCGCGGAAGGCGTTCCGCAAGATCGGGGACAAGGTCGAGGAAAAGGAGATACCGGCCGATGCCGGCGCTCCGTTCTACGCGCAGGTTTTCAAGGTCAAGCGGGACCCATACGTGGGGAAGCTCTGTTTCTTCCGCGTCTACAGCGGCACGCTCGCGGCCGGCTCGCAGGCCCGCCAAGCCGGTGCGACGCGAAGCGAGCGGTTCGCGAATCTGTTCGCGGCTCAGGGGAAGGAACAGTTGGACATGGCCGACGTCGGGCCGGGCGACATAGCGGCCGTCGGCAAGATAGACTCGGTCGGCATGGGCGACACCATAACGACGGATGACGGCCAGTGGGAGTTCCATCGCCCTGTGTTCCCGGCCCCGATGGTGAGTCTGGCCGTGGAGCCGAAGAGCCGGAACGACGAGGCCAAGGTTAGCACCGCGCTGAAAAACCTGGCGGAAGGCGATCCCACCTTCACCGTTACGCAGGAGCGTCAGACCAAGGAGCTCGTCATCCGCGGCATGGGCCAGATGCACCTCGAGGTGATGCTGTCCAAACTGAAGAAAGCCGGCGTCGAGGTGCTGACGCGGACGCCGAAGATCCCCTACCTCGAGACCGTTACCGGCACTTCCGACGTCAGGTACCGCCACAAGAAGCAGACCGGCGGCGCCGGCCAGTTCGGTGAGTGCGCCATCAAACTGGAGCCAGGGCCGCGCGGGAGCGGGCTGACGTTCCTGGACGAGATCGTCGGCGGCGCGATACCGAACCAGTTCATCCCCAGCGTAGAGAAGGGCATCAGGAATAAGATGGAAGAAGGCGTGCTGGCGGGCTACCCGGTGGTAGACGTGGTGGTCCACCTGTACGACGGCAAGAGCCACCCGGTGGATTCGAAGGATATAGCGTTCCAGATAGCCGGGCGGGAGGCTTTCAAAGAGGCATTCATGAAGGCCAGGCCCGTCCTCCTGGAGCCCATCGTGAACATGGAGATAGTGGCGCCGTCGCAGTTCATGGGCGATATAACCGGCAACATATCCGGCAGGCGCGGCAGGGTTTCTGGAATGGATGTCCTCGGTGACATGCAGGTGGTGAAGGCGCAGGCGCCGCTGGCGGAGGTCATGAATTATTCGACCGAGCTGCGCGCGCTGACGGGCGGCGAGGGATACTTCTCGATGGAGTTCTCCCATTACGAGGTCGTTCCGCCGCATATCCAGCAGAACATCGTGGCTGCGGCGAAGAAGTCGCAGGAGGAGGACAAGGAATAGCCCGCGTTCCGGCCCCGCGGAAGGGCCGGTCCGGACGGGATCGGATCGGCGCCCGGACGGCCGGCGCGGAAGGGATGGAGCGAGTCGGTGCCGTGGAAGGAGACCTGGCGGGGCGGGCCTGAAGGGCGTCCTCGCCGGTTTCCTGCGTGGACTCAGAGCCTGTCCGGAAATCCCCGAATGGACCGGGCGATATGCCGCGGAAGCCCTTGTGGCCGCCGCGGAAGTCTTGGACAGGGTCTTAACGGGCCCCGGCCGGCGGGCATGGCGCCCGCCTATGCGGGCAGGAGGCGGATCAGGATGAAAAAGGCAATACATCCGAAATACAAGGAGATCACCATAACCTGCGGTGGATGCGGGACCGTCATAAAAACGAGGTCCACCAGGGACAGCTACAAGGTTGACGTCTGTTCGAACTGCCATCCGTTCTATACCGGTCGTCAGAAATACGTGGACTCCGCCGGTCGCGTCGAGCGCTTCCAGAGGAAGTGGAGCGCGGCGAAGATGAAGCGCGAGGAGGCGGAGAAGCAGAAGAAAAAGGGCGAGGGAGAGACTCAAGCCGCCGGAAACGCGGCGGGGACCTCCTCTCCATCGCAGGACGTCCCGCCGGTCGGGACGAAAACGGAACCGGCCCCCGGTCCTGATGCCGGGAAGCCCTGAAGACGGAACCGCAAGCGCCGCGGACGTTGCCGCGGACGGCCCCCCGGGACGCCCATGCCGGACGGTCCGGACGGCCGCGGATCCGGCCGCGTCTGGATGCGGGACCAGCCGGACTCCGGCGCGTACCCGGTACCGACGGGGCGGTCGCATATTATGCGGGTTGAATGAACCGTGTCCGATTCCCCCGATGATATCCTGTGGAACGCCGTCCTGGCGCGACTGGAACGCCGCCGGAAACTCGAACGCGACATCGCCTCGATGCGGCCGGGATCGCCGGAATACGTCGCGGCGCTGCGCGAGTTCGGCAGGCTCTCGAAACTGGCGGCTGCCTGCGAAGAATATCAGCGGATCGCCGGAGAGCTCGAGGAGGCGCGGAAGCTGGTCGCGGGCAGCGATCCGGATCTGAAGTCTCTGGCCGCCGAGGAGATCCCGGCGCTGGAGGCCGCACTTTCCGGAAAGCGGGACGCGCTCTTCAGAATGGCCGACGACGAGGAGACGGGCGCTGACCGCAACGTCATCCTGGAGATAAGGGCCGGCGTCGGCGGCGAGGAGGCCGCCTTGTGGGCCAGAGACCTGTACGAGATGTACCGCAAATATATCGAACGGAAGGGATGGACTTATGAGGTTCTGAGCACCTCCGAAGCCGAACAGGGCGGGTTCAAGGAGATCATATTCATGGTCAGGGGCGAAGGCGCCTACGGCCGTCTGCGCCTCGAGGGCGGAGGGCACAGGGTTCAACGGGTCCCGAAGACCGAAGCGCAGGGCCGCATCCACACCTCGATGGCGACCGTCGCGGCGATGCCGGAGGCGGAGGAGGTGGACGTCAGGATAGACCCGAAGGACCTGGAAATAAAGGCCGTGGCGGCCGGCGGACCGGGCGGCCAGAACGTAAACAAGGTCGCCACTCAGATACAGATACTCCACATACCGACCGGCATACAGGTCAGGTGCATGGAGACGCGATCCCAGCAGCAGAACCGCGAGAGGGCTATGAGTCTGCTCAGAGCCAGGATACTGGAAATCGAGCAGGCGAAAAAGGAGGGTGCGGAGCGGGCCGCGAGGCTCGAGCAGATAAAAAGCGGCGACAGGAGCGACAGGATCAGGACGTATAACTTTCCCCAGAACAGGGTGACCGACCACAGGCTGGAAGGCGAGGAGAAGAACTACCCGCTCCAGCAGGTGCTCGACGGGGACCTCGACCCCATACTCGACCGCCTCGAGGCCCAGGCCCGCCTAAGGCGAATGGCGCGATCGTCCGGATGATGCCATGGTCCAGGTTCCCGGCAAATGGACTACGCTGGCGCTTTTATCGTGGACGGCGGAACACTTCCGGAAAAAAGGCATCGAAAATCCAAGGGTGAACGCCGAGTTTCTGCTGGCCGCCGCTATGGGGTGCGAGCGGATACGTCTGTATGCCGGGTTCGAAACTCCCGTACCACAGAAGGCGCTGGACAGATTCCGCGAGATGGTGCGGCGCCGGGCGAATCGCGAGCCGCTGCAATACATAATCGGAACCGCGAACTTTCGCGGCGTGACGCTTGCGGTCGGACCGGGCGTATTCATACCGCGACCCGAGACCGAAGATCTCGTCGGGGCGGCGCTCGAACGCGCCGGGGCCATCGAGTCGGACCGGATAGAAGCGGCGGACATCGGGACCGGCTGCGGATGCATAGCCGCGGCGCTGTGCATGGAGGACAGGCGCATCCGGGTCCTCGCCGCGGACATTTCGGATGTGGCCCTGGCGACGGCGGCGCGCAATCTCGGTGCCTGCGGGTTGCTCCGGCCGGCCGCGGGAGGCGGCCGCACGGCCGGGACGAAGGCTGCCTCAGAAGGCCCGCAGCTGGATGTACGGTGTGGCGGGCCGGCCCCCCCTTCCGGCGGCGGACCGCCAGTCGAGGCTGATCCAGGGCCGAGGGCGAAACTGGCGCAAGGGGATCTTTTCGATGCCGTATCAAAAACCGGCGCCGGGCCGTTCCATCTTATAGTCTCAAATCCGCCGTACATATCGCGGGAGGAGGCCGGATCGCTCCAGCCCGAAGTTATCGCGCACGAACCGCCGGAAGCCCTGTTCGCCGGAGACGGAGGCTTCGAACTCATAGGAAAAATACTGAAAACGGCCCCGGATTTCCTGCTGCCCGGCGGATGGGTGCTCGTCGAGATCGGCGAAAGGCACGGTCCGAGGGCGATCGAAACGATGCGGGCAGCCGGAGCTTACGATACCACCGAAGTGTTGAAAGACCTGTATGGAAAGGACCGGATAGCCGCGGCGCGGAAAAGGCGCTGACCTGCCGGCAAAAGTAATGGCTCGACTTTGGCATTTTATGCTGCCCTCGCAAGGGGGCGCAGGCATTCGCGGAGCGGCCGGATCGCCACGGCGCGCCGCAACGCGCGCGCCATCCCTCCGCACGTCTGCTGCCGCGACCGGTGCGGCAAGCTGGCGTTCCACATCTGCAGCGCGTTGTGCGCCACGAGGCAAAGCGTCCAGTGCCGCTGAACCGCCCGCCACGAACGCGTCCACAGCTCCCCGAATCCAAGGTGCTGCTTCACGTCCCGATGCCACGTCTCGATGCCGAACCGCTTGTCGTACTCCAGCACGGCGGCACGCGCATCAAGATCAGGATCGTTCGAGACAAGGTACTTCTTCCCCTTCCTTGTCCCGGTGACGAACAGGGCAACGGGCCCGACGCCGGGCAGACAGGCGTCAACCTTGGCCGCGCGCACGACCCGCTTCGCCGAAAGCCGGACGGTCACATAAGCGCGCCGCGCTTTGGCCAAGTCACTGACGCGCATCTTGCAACCCCCAACTATCACGACGCGGTTCTCCCTCAGCGCCGCCACGTAACGCCACCCGTAAAGCTGAATCATGTTCAGCAGCCGCCGACAGGCGTACCAGCTGTCCACCAGCACCGTCACGGACGGACCGAGTCCTACGGCCCTAGCCCGCTTCAGCACCTCCACGGCCAACTCCACCTTGCTCCGGAATCCTCCACGCGGACAATCCTTCTCCCGACGATACCCGATCGCCGCGAACGCCAGCCGAAGAGACCCGGCCAGCACGCACGCGGTCACGGCGCAAAGCCCCTTCATCAGTCCCTTCGCCCCATGGTGAATCCCGATGCCCTCGATCCGCGGCCCTTCGCGCTTCACTGGCGTGTCGTCTATGATCAGCTTCACCCCGGCGAACCTTCGGGCAACGCGCGCCACGTCCTCCTGCATGGCATCGCGAACTCCATCGTCGTCCCAGGGCGCATCGTGCATGAAATGATGCAGCCCGTCGGGTCCTGCTCCGGCGATCTGACGGGCCAGCTCGGCCTGGGACCTGAAGCGTACAAGCAGAAGCAGCCCCCAGACATATTGCAGGGCGCGAAGACGCCAGCCTGCGCGCCGGAATCCGCTCAGACAGCTCAGTATTTTCGCCGAAACCTTCCGCGCGGCGAGTTTCGTCCGCATGGCCTTTTGCCGCCTTCAACCTGTTCCCCATCAATAAGTTTCGGCAAAAAGCCGCTTCCGCTTGAGCAACTCTTCTCAATCCCGTACGACCGGAAGTTGCCAAAGTCGAG
>JAOACM010000248.1 GCA_026417845.1 Planctomycetota bacterium
TCCCGCCAGCAGCACGCGGTCCAGCGCGTCCACGGACGCACCCCATATGGCCAGGGCCGTCTCGACCCCGGACCTGATGGCGCCCTTTGCCAGCTGCAGCTCGCGCACATCGCGCTGCGTGATGACTATGTCGCGGCGGCGGTCCTCCGTCGCATCGCGCGGCACCAGGACGATCTCGAGCCCGCCCCCGCCCTCGCGGATCCGGCCGGCCACCTTCGGCGGCAGTCCGGCCGGCTTCTCCAGCCGCCCCGCGGAGTCCACCACGCCGAGGTCGAGCAGGCACCTGACGGCGTCTATCAGCCCGGTACCGCATATCCCCCGCGGCGGGTATCCTCCGATGGTGGATATCCGGATGTCGCCGCCTTCGATGCGGACGCGGTCTATGGCCCCGAGCTCGGCGCGCATCCCGCACGATATCCTGGCGCCCTCGAAAGCCGGCCCGGCCGGAGCGGCGCACGCCAGAAGCTCGCCGCCGCCGGCCAGCACTATCTCCCCGTTGGTGCCGATGTCTATGAACAGAGTCAGCTTTTCGCGGCGGTCGAGCCTGACGGCCACCATGCCGGCCGTTATGTCGCCGCCCACGTAGCCGGCCACGCACGGCATCGTGAACAGTCGCGCCCGTCCGGAATAGCGCAGGCCGACATCGGCCGCCAGGACGGAACAGCCGCGCCTTATGACGGGCGTGAACGGAACCTGCGCGATGTGCCGCGGGTTCAGCCCCAGGAACAGATGGGTCATTATCGTGTTGCCGGCCGTCACGATCTCGTAGATGTCGTCCAGACCGACCCCGGCCTTACCGGCGAGATCCTCTCCCAGATCCTGCAGACACGAGACGATCCGCTCCTGCAGGTCCCACAGGCCGTCCGGCGACTGGGCGGCGTGCCTGGCGCGGGACAGCACGTCCTGCCCGAATACCGCCTGCGGATTCGACCGGGCGGCCCTGCCGAGGTCCCTGCCGGTCGCGATGTCCGCGAGGTAGCCGACGACGGTCGTGGTGCCTATGTCGAATGCCAGGCCGAGGCACGATCCGCGGGCATCGCCCGGCTGGACGCGCGCGATGGCGTTGCCCACCAGCGTCGCGGTGACGCGGAACGAATCCGCATGCATCGCCCCGGTCAATTCGCGCATCTCCTCCAGCCCGGCCTCCACGGACGGCACCTTCCCCCGCAGCGCGTCCGCGAGACGGTCCATGTCGGAACGCTGGTCATCCAGCGACGCGGGCGGAAGCTCGAGGAAATACTGGCGCACATTGGGACGCCGGACCTCCGCCGACGGCGAGACCCCATCCATCAGAACCTGCTGCCGGTAGAACCTGCTGCCGGGAGGCACCAGGAAGGCGGCATCTCCAGCGACGCGGACCCGGCATGCGAGCCGGTAGCCCTTCTCTATCTCCTCCGCGCCCAGGCCGCGGGTGGATGCCTCATCCGGCGGCGCGATCCCCTCGACAAGCCTCACGGCGCACTTCCCGCATGTCCCGGCGCCGCCGCAGGCCGAGTTCAGAATGATCCCGGCGCGCCCGGCCGCTTCGAGCACGGTTTCACCTTCGGGCACCTCCACCGTCACCCCGTCGGGCAGGAACCTTATCTTCGGCATTATCTCCGTCCCTTCCCTGCTTCCCCGGCCTGTCGCCGTCAAACGCCGCCGCCGGAGCGTCGCAAACCATTGGATGCCGGGCCCGATCCGCAGCGCGGCCGCCGCAGTCTCCCGGCGCCCGTCCGGAAAAACCTACCGCCGCGAAGCCGGGATCGCGGAAGCCGCAAGCTCCGGGGCAACCGAAGGCGGTTGCGTTGTGCGTTATCGCGAGGGAAGTTCTGACCGCGGCAGGAATGCATTGCCCCGGCCGTACAGAGCGAACGCACAGGTCCGGATCTGCGTTCCCCGCGATTTTTACCCCAGGCGCCTTTCAGAGAGCGCCCGAGGCAAACACGTGCATATCCTCCCCGCGACTGACCGCCGCATCCTCTCTGACAGCCGCTCCTCCGGATCCACAACGCAACCGGCTCCCTCGACGCGGTGCCCGAAACATGCCCCCGGCCGCGGGTGGAGCACCGGACGGGGGGCCCGCCCCGCCGGCCGGAAAGTCAACGGCGCGCCGGGTTGCCGGAAGAGCGAGACGCGGCCGCGGACGGACCGCCGGACGGTATGCATCCGGAAATCCTCCGCGCCGCCAGCCCCCGGACGCATCGCATCTATGCCCCCGCCCAGCTTACGGCGACTTCAATCTCATCCGCCAGCGCGGCGCGGAGGTCCGGAATGTCGCCGAGGGCCAGTATCCCCGGGATGATCAGCGACGGCCCGTCGCGCGGCAGATGCCTGAAAGAACAGGGCGCATCGTCCCACTTGATCGCGGATATTTCGCGGGAAGCGAACGCGGCATACAGCGCCAGGATGCCGTCCGGACCATTGGCCAGCACGCTCACGCTTCCCCCGAGGTGGCGTGCAAGGTCGCCAAGGATCGCCGCCGATATGGCCGCGGGAGGCAGGCCGAGGAAGGCGCCGCGCTGCGCCGCCACGAGGCTCTCAGCTACCCCGTGGGCGAGCACGCCGTCCGGCGGGAACCGCCAGATGGCCAGCGGCCGCGGAGTCCCCACCGGCACGCGAGCCTCGCCCAGCACAAGTATCGGAGCGCCCCTGCCCGGTTTGAACATCATCGTTGCGCACCCGACGGCAGTCCGTACCTCGAACGGTCCGGTGCGGCCAGGCGGGGGTATCGAGATGGCAGCCCTGTCGCCGACCTTCGCGACCAGCCCGCCGACGAATCTGCGCAGCGTTTCCAACCGGCTGGGCCGGCCGCGGTCTCCCGATCCTTCGCGCGGTCGCACCCCGGTCGCGTCCTTTTCCCGCCCGCCTTCTTTCGCGCTCCCGCCGGCCGCGACGGCGCCGTCACCCTTCCTTTTGCCCCCGGACGCGGGCGCCCTTTTCTCGCGTACGGACCTCCCGTCCTGAGCCATCCGGACTTCCGCGGAGACCTTCCCGGGGCGCGCCGGACTTCCGGCCCGCGCGGCATCCTCCTTCCCGTTCCTTCTATCGGCGCTTCTATCGGCGCTTCCGGGAGGCTCGGACTCCCTTCCCGTCGCGCGTTTCTCTACTGCCGGCGCATATGCGTCTCCAGACGCGCCCGCAGGATCCGGTCCGCCTTCCGTACCGGCCCCGCCCTCCTGCTCCGGCGCATCCTTCGCCTTGCCCGCCGCGCCGGATCCATACATCGCCGAATACCAGTCCGCCGTCCCGCGCCGCCAGGGAAGCTCCGGCCCCCACGCAAGCCGCCGCTCCACCATGTCCATGAGAGTCCCCAGGCGGCGGACATCGCGCCTGTCGAGACACCCATCTGGCGCGCACCGTATCGGAGCCGGCACGCGGCCCGAAAACCGGAGTCCGAACGTCGCGGCGAAAAATTCCGCCGCCGCCAGACGCCTCCCATGATCAAGCTCGCGCTCGTGAGGCGACACGAACAACCGTACCGCCGAAGGGTTGGCGCCCCTTCTCCCGTAGGCATCCCGCACCCTCTGGAGCGTCCTCCACGCCAGCTGTTCCGGCGCACGGCCGTCGTTGAGCCCGGCCATCAGCAGCACCGGCTTCGGCGCGATCGTCGCAAGCACGTCCTCCGCCTCCGCAAGGCCCAGGATTCCCGGGATGATGGAGCACGGACAGAGTTTCCTCTCGGCTGACGACAGATACTGAAAAGTCCCGGCGCACCCCGACACGGCCACGGCCGCCATATGATCGCTCAGGGCGCAGAGGAACATGGCCAGCAGGCCGCCGGTCCCGTGACCGGCACAACCGACACGGTCTCCCCTGGCAATGTCCTCCCTCCACGCGAGATATCTCGCCAGCGAGAGGAGCTCGGCGAGCTGAACGCCGAACAGGCCAGGGCCGAGGCCGATAAGCAGCCAGCCGGCCTTAAGGTCGGAATGGCCCATAGCCGCCCTTT
Source organism: Planctomycetota bacterium (assembly GCA_026417845.1). GTDB lineage: Bacteria > Planctomycetota > SZUA-567 > H5-PLA8 > CALKMO01 > CALKMO01. The sequence goes on from JAOACM010000248.1 coordinate 3,932, forward strand.
CGCCGACCCCGATCGGATCGGGTATCAGGGCCGCGATCCCCCTGGAGGCGAGCATCTGTCCCATCAGGACGTACTGCCGGTCCGATTTGCCGCCGCTTTCGTGATCGGGCACGAAGAGCACCGCCGGCGTCGGGCGGCGCCTTCCGGCCGGCAGGTAGAGATGGGCCGGCACCGGCGTTTCCATCTCGATCCGCAGCCTTTCGATCAGCACATCTCCTCTCCGGCAGACGCCGACGCGCGCGGCGCGCGGAAGGGGAGACCCACCGCCGCCCAGGCCGAGCGCGGAGACCAGCGCGCGCCGGAGTTTCGGATCCGCATGGCGATGGAGAGGCGCGCGCCGCGCGGCGATATCTGCCTCGATCCGGTCGTATGTCTCCATCAGGGTGAAGCCGACCATGTTTACGCGCTCCTCAGAGCCTGTCCGGAAATCTCCGGGTGCTCAGCTTGTACGCTCGGCGATCCGCACCGCCCGGCAGGAAGTTTCGGGACAGGCACTATTATCGGCGTCCGTCCCCTCCGGGAATCTCCCTCCAGGTCCCATCACAAAAATTCCCCCGGCGCCCGGTTTTCCGCAGCGTTCCGCCAGAACCGGCCTGTGGTTCCCGGATCGGCTTTTATCGGTATCGCTTCTGGGCCGGCACGCTCCAGCGTGCGCCCACCGCGGAAGTCCCTTCGTACCGGTGCCGCCGGATGCGCCGGTATGTCCCTCGCCAGCACCCGAAAAGCCCAGGCGCAGGAAGCAGCGCATCAGATACCGGATGCCGGCCTCTCCCGTCCCCGGTCCGCACCCGGGCCCGATTGGGAGATCGTCATCCGTAATTGTTTGCCGCTATCAGGCAGCGGCTGCTGCTGGTGGCGCGCGCGAACCGGAGCGACGCCAGCGCGCCACGAACGGATGCGATCCATCCGCTGTGCCCCGACATCTGGGGCCGGCAAACAATTGCCGTCGGCCTCTCCCGCAGAGCGCTTCCGCGGACCGCCAGCTCTGCTCTACGGCGCCGCCACCCCGGCGGCCGGACGACGGACCGCCGCCGTCCGGGCGGCAACTTCCCCTCCATATCATCAGATGCTCCGCCCCTTAAGCCCGGCGGTTTCCTCGAACCCGAGCATCAGGTTCATGTTCTGTACCGCCTGCCCGGCGGCGCCCTTGACCATGTTATCCAGGGCGGAGGCGACGACGAGCACGCCGGTGCGCTCGATCAGTTTAGCCGACACATCCAGATAATTGGTTCCCCGGACGTTGCCCGTCGCGACCTGGGACGGATCGTCGAGCACGCGCACGAAGGGTTCGTTCGCGTACGCCTCCTTCAGTATTCTGAGCGCTCCGCCGGGTTCGGCGCCGGTTCTGACGGGTCGGCAGTATATCGTGGCGAGGATGCCGCGGTCCATCGGCGCAAGATGCGGGACGAACGTCACCCTGACGCGCCTGCCGGTGGCCTCGGCGAGGGCCGACTCGATCTCCGGCGTATGCCTGTGGGTCCCCACGTTGTACGCGCGCAGGTTGGCCTCTACGTCCACGAACAGGTTGGAGTTCTTCGCGTTGTACTGGCGTCCGGCTCCGGTCAGGCCGGAATAGCAGTCGGCGCAAATCCACTCGGACGATACGGCACCGGCCTTCAGCAGCGGATACAGGGCAAGGGTCGCCGCCGTCGCGTAGCAGCCCGGATTCCCCACCAGCCGCGCCTTTGCGATCCGGTCCCTCGCCAGTTCCGGCATCCCGTAGACCGCTTCGGCGAGCAGATCCCGGCATGTATGCCTGTTGCCGTACCATTCTTCGTAGAGGGCATGGTCCCTGAAACGGAACTCCCCGCCGATATCTATCACGCGGCAACCCGCATCGAGCAGTTTCGGAGCCAGCTCCATGCTTTCGGGCCCCTTTTTAGCCAGAAAAGCCACGTCGCTTCCGGCAGCGATTGCCTCAGGGCCTGCCGATACGGTCTTACCGGTTACCTCGCCCCTGAGGGCAGGCAGCAGATCGCATATATCGCGCCCGGCGGCATGTTCGGAAACCATCAGCGCTATGCGGACCCGGGGGTGTCCGACCAGCGCCCTGAGCAGAAATTCGCCCACCAGGCCGGTCGCCCCAACCACCGAAACCCGCGCCTTTTCCATCAGGATTCTCCTCCTTTCGCACGGCCGGAGGCCCTCGCTCACGCAAAGCCCGCCATCCCGTTAAAACGCGGCGCCATCCGCCCCCTTGCAGTATATTCCCCTCCGCGCTTTTTGAAAGCGATGTAGTTTCCCTCCCGCGCCGCCGCGGGTGCATTACCGTAAATGCAGGATTCTGGAGCGACCCGCGAGAGACGCGCCCCGGGTACACATCCGGTTCACACCCTTCGAACCGGGCAGACGGAGAGCGGATCATGTCTCCAGACCCTATACATTCCGAACTCCGCGGTTACGGCCATACACCCCGCGCCGCACCACAGTCCAACCGGCTCGTCTCCCCCCGAAAACGTCCGCGCCTCTTTCCGCCAGGTCCGCCTTCCTGTCCCGGCCCCGCCTCTCGAAGGACCGGCCCGCCCCCGGCGGAGCAGTTGACATGCGGCGCCCTTTTACGTTATACGTTATTTCATAATATGGGCTTCGACCGGCGATGGGGGAGGAAAGCGCGCGATGCTTACCTGCAGCGCATGCGGCACCAGCCTGGTCCACGGCGGCGCCAGACGGCGCGACGGCGTCTATTGTCTGGAATGCGCAGCCAAACTGGGGCCGGAGCCGAACTACGATATCGTCCACGCGGCGCTGAACGCCGCGCGTAAGACCCCTACGCAGATGGATATCCTCTCCATCAGGGACAGCGTAGAGAAGAGCGAGGAAACCGTCCGCAGGATAGAGAAACAGATCAGAATAATGAGAAACATACTCTTGACGGCGTCGGTGGTTCTCGTCCTCCTCGTCGCGCTGGCGGTGGCGCTGCTCCGGATGCGTCC
>JAOACM010000249.1 GCA_026417845.1 Planctomycetota bacterium
CCATGGCTCCGCCGCGGCGGCGGCCGCGGACGGCCGGGCACCGGATAATAAGCCCGCCCCGCGCGCGCCTCAAATGAAAACCGCCATCAGGACCGCGGCGGGGAGGATGGCCGTTACTGCGGAATCCGGAATGTGTGGGGAGCAGGAGCCCCCGATCCGCCTTTGCCTGCCGGCTTCGAAGCATGCTGGCCGGATATGCACCGGACGCCTCCCTCGCGAGCCGGTCACAGGCCTTGCATTTACGGCCACGCACCCACTGTGGCGGAATGCATTGCCGTAAATTCCGAGCCCCGGCGCGCCCCCGGTTGAGCCTTTGCGCGAAGTCTCCGTCTCCCTAATATGGCCGGCGGGATCCCGCCGGGGGCGCGCGCATAAGCGGAGCGGCCCGGCGGCGGACCGGACGGCACGAATCGCGCGGCCTTCGTACCCGGCCCCGGGATAGAAGGCGCCGGGCCGGATCGCCTGCCGGGAGTAGCGAGCGCTGTCGCGCCACGGCGGACTGCGGGGGCGGCCCGATCCAAGCGCGTCTGGCGCGGAAGGAACTGCGTGGGAGCCGCGATGGCCCCGCGTTCGACCACCCGCGCGTGGAGGATGGGGCGGCCGGACCCGATCCGCGCGGGATCGGGGCACTCGGGAACGCGGCGGTCCAGGGAGCGGAGGCGGTTATGACCGGAAAGAGGCGGCCGCGCGCGGATCAGGCCGGCGGGACCGCCGCGGACGCCGACTCCTGTCCCGCCCGGTTCGCCGCGCTGCTGCGCGACATCCAGGACCTGACCGGCCTCCCGATCTGCGTCCACGATCTCTCCGGCTTTACCCGCGTCGGCGGAAAGTCCGTCCTGCGGCGCGAGCAGACCATGCATGCGTCCCCCTTCTGCATGTACGTCAAATCCGCTTCCGGGGGAGAAAAAGCGTGCGTCGAGTGCGATATGCACAGAGGCAACGCCCTGGCCTTCAGGGAGCGGAAGCCGGTGGTTCGGCGGTGCCATGCGGGCCTGATCGAGGCGCTCGTGCCGGTCATATGCGGTTCCCGCCACCTGGGTACGATATTCGCGGGACAGGCCAGACCGTCCGGGGAGCCTCCGCCGGACATGCGGCCGCTGGCGGCGCTGGGACTGGATCCCGGCCGGGCGGGAGAACTCCTTTCGCGCGCCCAGGCGGCATCGTGGCGGGAGATGGAAAAGCTGGGCCGGGTTCTGGACGTGGTGGCGCGCCGGACGGCGGACGAGTACGAATGCTTCGAGCTTGGTAGAGTCGCCCTCGACGAGCGCTCCGCCCCGGTGCGCGCCGCCATCCAGTTCGTCCGCGACCGTCTGGACCGCCCGCCGCGGCTGGAGGAAGCCGCGGCAGTGGCGTACCTCAGCCCGTCCAGGTTCTCGCACCTGTTCAGCGAAATGATGGGGGTGAGCTTCCGCGAGTACGTGCTGCGGCTGAGGATCGAACGCGCGAAGTTTCTCCTGGCGAATACCCCGGCTTCCGTGGGGGAGATCGCAGTCAGGTGCGGGTTTCAGGACCCCAACCACTTCAGCAGAATCTTCCGGCGGGCGGCCGGCGTCCCGCCCACGGAGTTCCGCGAACAGGCTACTGCCTCGCCAAGGCGCGTGTGACGGTGGGCGGAGGCGGTCGCCGCCTGCGGGCCGGCAGGGCTGCCTCCCCCGGCCGGGCCGGACGGGGGCGGCTGGGTCGGCCCGGAAGCCCGATCCGCAGCCGGCAAGGGGGGCGGGGCGTCGCAGGCCGGGTGCCGCAGGCGGTTTCGGATAAGGACCTGTCCAGAAACTTGTGGATGAATTCGGGCTGAACAAGGTGGAGACTTGGGCGCTGCAGCGCCTGGAAACCGGGATCGCGAAGCTGCAAGTCTCGCGGCGGCGGGTTTTCGGATAGGTTATAGGAGCTGGCTGACCAGACGACGGAGTCGGGCGGACATGTAATTGTTTGCCGCGTTCAGGCAGCTGCTGGCTGTAGTGGTGCGTCCGAACGGGATAACAGCCGCGCCGCTACGAACCGGTCCGCTCCGCCCGGCTGCGGCTCCACATATGGGCACGTTAAACAATTAAGCTCAGCGAATCCCACTGTCCGGCAGGAAGTTTTTTGGACAGGCACATGAGATTTCGCGGGATACGGACGATCGCGACCCTGGGGGAAGGGCCGGGAAACCGGGGGCGCGCCGGCGGAGGCTGGAGATCGGGAAGCCGTGCGGCGGGGAGGAGATGAGGCGAGCTGGCCGGCGGCGCGAAAGATAGCGCTTCCCGGATCAGAATTCCATCCGCTCCAGCGCCCGCAGCCCCAGGCGCATCGGGATGCAGGCGCAGGAAGCCGTCAGCAACGTCGCGAAGCCGAGCGTCGCGGCGACGGACCACGCCAGCCGGCTTCCCGACAGCGCATCAGGCTCCGGCGGAACCAGGGCCATGTGGCATACGATCGCCTGCGGCACGATCGCTGCCAGCACCATGAAGACCGACAGTATCAGCGTCAGCGTCCCGCCGAAGCCCGAGACGATCTTCGACGGGCTCCGTTCGCGGAAATTCGGGAACAGCGCCCCCATCCCGGCGCTCAGGCCCGTCAACCCTACGCACACCGCCGCGCCCATGTAGGCCTGCATGGCGAATACCATTCGGTCGGACTTCAGTATGAAATTCGAGAGCAGGACGAGGCCCTCCACCACGAGCAGACTGCCGGCCAGGGAAAATATGAACTTTGAAAGCAGCAGGTTCCGGCGCTCGATGGGCGCCGTGCCCACCACCCAGAATCGGGGGCCTTCCAGGCTGATGAGCGGGAAGACGAAGCGGGATGTGAGAGTGGCCATGGTCATGCAGGTTGCGCCGAGGTTCAGGAAGCCGACCAGGTTGCGGAAGAACGGATGGTCCAGATCGTAGGCGAAGTTGCGGAGGTTGGCTACGTATACGGCCAGCAGGCCGAAGAATATCAGTGCCTGCGACCACTGGACCGGGTCGCGCAGGAAGGACTTGGCGTCCTTCAGGACGAGGGAGGCGAGTATTCCGCGGCGGCCGTCGGCGGCCGGGAAGAGCAGGTCGAGGGGCGAGATCGCGCCGCGGCGCCTGGCGCCGCCCGCCCCCTGCGCCTCCGAGTACGCCCTCGGATAAAGGTAACCGGCCAGGAAGAATCCCAGTACGGCCGCGAACGCGGCGTTCGACAGCAGGACCAGGAAGAAGAAAACCGCCTCGCCCGTGTTGCCGTCGGCCGCGCCGAGAAGGCCTCGGGTTATCCAGTAGTTCGGCAGCAGAGGGTTGCGGGCGAATCCGAGCCTGGAAAGGATCGCCGCCACGGCCTCGTCGGTCAGAATTCCCCTCCCGGCCCTGATGCGGACCATCTCTACCATCAGAGCGGCCGCCACGGCTGCCGCTGCCAGGATCAGAACGCCGAGCGCCTTGCCCCTGTGGCGGGGCACAACGCTGGTTATAAGCAGGCTCAGGAGCGCTCCCCCGGCTGCCGGCAGCAGCACGAACGGCGGCAGGAAGGCCGCTATCCACAGGTAGAACATCCAGCGGACGTCGTTCTGGATGCCGTAGGCCAGGAGCATCGGGAGCGCCAGGGCCAGGAACGCCCAGGAGGAAAACGCGAGCGATTCCGCCGCGCGGCAGGCGTAGAGTGTGTCGGGGCGGATCGGCTTGGAGGCCAGGAACTCCGTCTCCGGAGCTTTGAACAGAGTGGCGAACGATATGATGGCGTTCGAGAAGACGAGCATGATCGCGAGGGTCAGGAAGAACAGATGCATGACGTGCTCCAGAAGCACGCGGTTGAAGTCCCCGGTGTAATTTCGGACGAACCTGAACGACTCGTTGAACATCGCGAAAAGGCCAACCCAGAACGACAGGCCGAGCACGGATACGACTACGATCTTGAGGGCCGATTCGCGGCCAGACAGGACGATCGCGTTCCTCAGCTCCTGGAGCCGGGCTTTGAGAATCGCTCCGACCGCCGACATCGCCTCCCCCTTCCGGCTCCGCCCGTTTCAGAGCAGTTGTTCGCCGCGTTCGGGTGGCGGTTGCCATTTATTTGCAGTGACCCGCCCGAACGGAGCAGCAACGACGCTACCGCAGATAAGACAGCCATGTCGCTGCGCCCCGATATATGGGCACGGCAAACATGACGTTTCAGATACCGTCCTGAAACCTGCCGCCGCGAGGCTTACGGCTCCGCGATCTCGACTTCGCTTCGCGGAGGGAAGTTTTCGGACGGGATCCTACACCCTCCGACGCGCGCCGGCGTGCCGGCGGCGGGGGCTCGACCGACGCCCGGCGCAATCCGGCGCTCAACCGCGCGCCCATATGCCGGCGGCAGGTTCGGCCGTCAGGACCAGGGCTTGCGGGACATCAAGCGGCCGGACCGCCAGCGGGGCGCAGGATGCCGGGATCAGGGCGCACGATCCCTTCCGCAAGGCGAGGGGTTCGAAGTCCGCTCCTTCCGCCGGCGCCAGCTCCACGGCTCCCTCCAGCACGACCAGAACCCGGCATCCGCCGGGAGCGCGCCACCTTCCGGCCCGCGAAATCTCCGTCTGCCCCATCGAAAAGCAGGCGCCTGACAGCAGGTGTCGGCTCCGCCCGCAATCCTCCTCCCGCCATGGACCGGGCGGTACCACGTCCAGCCGCATCTCGCCATCGAATTCGCGGCCCGGATCATCGAAGCGGATGCTTTCCAACGCCTCGTTCACGTGCAGCGGGCGCGGCCGGCCGTCGTCACCGGTCCGCCCCCAGTCGTAGACCCGGTACGTAAGGTCGGAGTTCTGCTGGATCTCAACCAGCAGAACCCCCTTCCCGATGGCGTGGACCGTCCCCGGGGGACAGGCTATACAGTCGCCGGTCGTGACCGGGAACGATCGCAGCAGCTTTTCGATTCCGCCCGATCTCAGCGCCTCGGCGAAATCCCGCCGGGACACGGCCGGGGCGAGGCCGCGTATCATCCGCGCCCCGGGATCGGCCTGGATTACAACCCAGGCCTCGCATTTCCCCGAGTCTCCCTTCGAGGCCGCCAGCCGGTCGTCGGGATGGACCTGGACCGAGAGGACATCGCTTGCATCCAGCAGCTTCACCAGCAGTGGGAAGCGGCCGCGAGCCGGAGCGGCCCCGCCAAGGATGTCGGCCGGCGCCTGGCGCATGAGTTCGCCCAGCGTCCGCCCCGCGTGCCTGCCGGCGGCGACGATGCTCTCCTCCCCCGGCCGGTCGGATATCTCCCAGCTCTCGCCGATCCTTTCCCCCGGTGGCAACGGCCTCCCCAGCACCGTCTCGAGCTTGCGCCCGCCCCATATCTTCGGCTTCAGTATGGGTCGGAATGTCAGCGGTTCCGCGATCGCCATGTTCGAAAGTTCTCTTCGTCTGCCCCGCGCGCCGGAACGCCCGCGACCCGCCGGCGCCGGCGCTCCTGCGCCTCAACCTGCCCCCCGGCGGCCAGGCGCGCGTCGCCGAATGTCAATACTACGGCCGGGGCGCATCCGCAAATCCTTCCGTCCCTGACGCGCCCCCCGAACGGGTACTTAGTGCCTGTCCCGCCGGGCAGTGGGGACGTTGAGCATATAAGCTTCGCGCCGGAGGTTTCAGGACAGGCTCACAATATATGGGACGGGAAACAACTACCGCCAGCCGGGCAGGACGGGAAGGCCGGAGGTCCGGTGTGAAAGGCCGGATCGGCGGGTCGGGGGTTGGCAGGGAGGAGGCGACGGGATGAGGACGGGCGTGCATATCAGCACGGGAGGGGATCTGGCGCGGGCGCCGGAGATCGCAGGGGAGCTGGGTTGCGAGGCCATCCAGATATTTTCCGGCAACCCGCGGGGATACACAAAGCCGCCGCTCAAGCAGGAAACGATATCGGCCTTCCGGGCAGGGATCGAAAAACTCGGCATACATCCAACGATCGTCCATGCGACCTACCTGATAAATCTCGCCGCGCCGAAGGACGAGATATACCGCCTCTCGGTGGAGAGCTTCCTTGACGAGCTGCGGAGGACGCGGGACCTTGGAGGCGCTTATTACGTTCTTCACATCGGGAACCACGGAGGCGCCGGGATGGAAGAGGGACGGCGACGGGTGGCCGATGCCTTCAGACGCGCCATGGGCGAAATAGAGCGATGCCCGAAAATACTCGTGGAGAACACATCCGGTTCGGGAACCTCGCTAGGGGGCACCTTCGAGGACGTTGCCGCTCTTTTCGATGCCGTAGGGCGGAACATCGGTCTGTGTTTCGACACCTGCCATGCGCTGGCGGCAGGCTACGACATAAGGACTGAAGAAGGAACAGGCCGGACGCTGGACCTCGCCTGCCGTCTGCTCGGACGGGAATCGCTCCTGTGCGTTCACGTGAACGATTCGAAGGCTCCGCTGGGATCGCACGTAGACAGGCATGAGCACGTAGGTATGGGAGAGATAGGCGAGAAAGGTTTCAGGGCGTTTTTCTCGGATCGGAGGCTTGCGGGCCTGCCGGCCATACTGGAGACGCCCAAGGATTCGCCCGATGCCGACGCCCGCAATCTGGCGGCGCTCCGCGCCGTCCTTTCCGGCGCCCCCATCCCCGTGGAGGCCGCGACGCCGGCGCGCTCCCCGCGCGCGAAGGCCGGCGCGAAAGCCGCGGCGGAAGCAGGTTCGAGGTCCGTCGCCAGGACCGCCGCGGGCGCCGGACCGGGCGCGGAGCCGGCCGCCGGCGCGGAGGCTGCGACGGGCGCGAAAGCGGCGGCGGGTGCCGGAGATCGGGCGGGATCCGCAAGGGGCGGGCGCGCAAAGGCTCCGGGGCGAGGCGGGGCAGCCGCCGGGGGCGGAGCCGGAGGCGACGGAGGGCGACCGCGCGGACGGAACCGCGTCGGGGAAAAGGGGCGAACTGCGGGGAAGGACCGGGAAGGCAGGTAAAACGGTGCGGGGA